>JAUWNW010000077.1 GCA_030612445.1 Candidatus Aminicenantota bacterium | reverse complement strand
GAGGTCTCCTGATATATCTGAAACATCTCATTAGGACCACGTTTTTTCCTCTTATTCCTCTTAACATTTTCTTCCATTTTGACTCCTCCTTTGATATTATAAATTTATCAGGAGGTCGGACTGTACACAACTCCTATATGCTCTTTACTGACACCATCGCTAAGAAATAGCGTTCCCGGGGGTATTGTTGCTAAATATGACATTATCCTTTTAAAATTAATTAAATTTTCTGTCTTTAATTTATAGTTGTTTGCTATATCTTCGTAGATTGTCTTATCTATAATATTTAATAATTTTTGGTGATAGTTCTCTTTATCTTCAAAAATAAATGGATAATATCCATAGTCTAAATACTCAATAAAATGACCTTTTATTCTATCAATATCAGATAGATAATCAACTACAGCATCAGGTTTCTTGACTATCTGATCAAAGTTAAAACTATTTAGGTTTATATTTAAACAGAATACTAAATATTCCCTGAATGACATTCCTCCAATTTTAAATATCGCACTTCTTCGTGATAAATCATAAGCACCTCTGTATTTTTTTCATTGATTGTTATACCGATCTTGTACCAGGTCTTTGAAAGAAGTAGACAGTAGTGATAAAAAAATATTAAAACGCATTAATAAACTGATCAAAGATATACTAAGAAACAAATATGAAGGAATAGGAAAACCAGAACCGCTTAAAAACAATCTATCAGGATACTGGTTCCGCCGTATTAACGTAGAACACCGTTTGGTGTATAAGATTGAAAAAGAGAGAATAATGATAGCCCAGTGCAGGTTATTTTCTAACATGCCTACAGGTGTAAAAGCAGAGGTACCATAAAGTTCCAAAGGCAAGTGAAAGATCAATTCCAGAACAGGCGCAAAGATAAAGGAGAGAGCCAAAGCAAGGGCAAATCCGCTCAGCCCGAAATAGAGCCATCCAAAAGGGAATAAAAGTATCAGGTAGGCAAGAGACTTCCACGTGTAGGGGTCCTTAAGGAGGGATTTAAATTTTTCCCAAGGCCCGAGGCCTTGCCTCACAAACACAGGCTTTCACGGCATCCGGATTCCCAACAACGCCTCAACAATGCGGCCTTCGATGAGGGCGATTCCCCGTGTTGATAGAAGAAACAGTCCGGTTATGGGAATGCCGATGACAAAAATCAACGAAAACAGGGAAAAAACTCCCCCGAATATGGCCCATAATCCAAACAAGCATCCTGTAAAGACTAAAAAGAGCATGTATAAAAAAGAGCTCCATGCTCGAGGATCGGTAATGACTCCAAAGAATCTTTTGAGAAAAGATCGCGTGTCGGGCTGTCCAGTTTCGGCAAGAAGGGGCTGGACTCGGGATAGTGCCCAAAGCGGCGCAGGATTCTTCGCCCTCGGGGTGCATACCCTGGATCTTGCCCGCTGGCTGGCCGAGGCAAGGGCGAGTCGATGAGGATTATATTAAGGAAGTCCTTCAGACCCATCGCGAACTCATCAAGGCTCAAGAGTTTGTCACATGTCAGAAGTAAGGTTTTTCTCCCCTATTTTATAAAGGGGCACATTTTCTTTATCTCATCATCATATCCGGTCATCTCCCACCTTGTGAGTGACATAGGGATCATACCGGCTGCCAGAAACCCGTCCATGAACTGGCGCAGATCGAATTTTTCTCCCAACTGCATGGCACGTTCCCTGAAAAGCTTCATGAATTGGGCCTTACCCATAACACAACCCGTATGAAATCCTGGGAAACGCAAGTTGGACTCCTGCTCGTACCATACCATGCGATCATTTTCATCTGACCAGTTACGCGGCATTATCTTAGCACATAATTTCCTGGCATCAGTAAAGCTTATCTCATTGCTGTGCATTTTAAGATCAGGAAGTGAAAGGCTCATATGGGAAGCATTCATAAGGTATTCAATCTCCCTTCCCCTTTGAGGTCGATTGTCTAGAACACCAGCCTGCATCAACAGCTCTTCCAAACTGACCGCAAATCCTTCTGAACGGATCCAACCCAAATTATAGAAGCTTTTTACGCATTGTTTCCCCCGGATCGGCCGGTTATCACGCTCTAATCTCTGCGCGTCGAAATTATGGCCAATAAACTCATGAGTTTCGCCAGGAAGCACCTCGCGCTCCCGGGCTCTACTATCGATAGTAGGAGGTGCCGGCAGCGGACCTCTCGGTTCATTAGGATCACTGTAGTCTGCTGCTTCAAGCCAATCAGGGACTGTTAAAATTTTCTCATCACGGAGGAAATCAAGAACAAAATTGAGAGCAATGTCCAAACGCTTATAATATTCCTCTTTAGTATCTGCTACCTCAAGCTTAGGAAGGTTGCGGTTCTTGTTTTCCTCTAACTTCAGAAAGGTTATAATACGATTGTATTCACTCTCTACAATAGTTTGACACTCTGCATGGGTATAGGGAAATAGATGAACATTTTTCATCCACCAATTGTAGTTTTCTACCCCAATGCCGGCAGGGGCGGTCATCTTGCTTTTGTTCTCCTCGAGCCATTTCCCATAGTTATTAACCGCATCCTGCGCCCTTTTTGCATCAGGAACCAAATCCGGATGATATTCTGCTAGCCGATTCGCAAGATATTGGTATCTGGCGGCCTCAGAATCAATATAATGGATAGCAATAGCTGCCAGATCCCCGGCTGCTTCGGTAAGGTTCTTTTTGGCCTGTTCGTAAATCTCAGGGACAGCCCTAAGTTGTTTACTGAACTCATTAATCTTATTCTCCGGAAGAGGCAGACCATTGCGCATATGGAGGTCGATACTTATCACAGGCCCAGCTCCTCCCTGGGAAGGAAGGTAGAAAACAGGGTCTCGTGACCAGGGTTTAAGAACCCTATGATAGAACTCCATAGCGTTCATTTCCCTCCAGACTAAAAGATAATCGATCTTTTGTGAAACAGGCCAGGTATTGGGATCAATAGCGGCCAGGCGCTTCTGGAATTCCTTCAAACCGCGTCTCTGTTCCTCCATTGCGGCTGTTGTGTAATTAGGCACACCGTTTATAACTTCGGGATTCTCAAATTCAAAAAACTCATTAAAAATGCTGACAAGGACATCGTAATCATTGTTGGACGCCACCCCGACTTCCTCTTTCTGAGCGCAACAAGCCAATGTGAGGGTCAGAAGAAAGATCAATATAATAGTGAAATGACTTTTTTTAAACAAAATATAAACCTCCTTATTTTATAAATATTTACTTTAGCACTAATACTAATAAGCTTCTCGATTTTATGATTCCTCCTTTTTCAAGAAGTTTTTGCAATTATTTTATGTAAGGTTGAATCGCAAACGTCTTTGCCTTGTATTTCCCATCCGGCAACACAGTCGGTAATTTATACTCCGGATTGGTGAGGATAGCATAAACAGCCGGGTCTCGTTCCTTCACTTTTTCTCTTGTATTCAATCTCCATTCACGGCCAATCTGCTCTAAACGTCCGGGATAATCCTGTGCTCCAAGTATTGAGGTGAGAGCCCAGTAAATGTATTCAGAGTTGCTGCAATCATAATCACATGTTTCGTCATCGTAGGTAAACCAGGCACCATCGGGATATTGCTCCGGAACCTCCATAAAACGCCCCCCTCTGGCTTTATCCAAGGCATTTGCAATCTCGGTTCCAGGCACTCTACCAAATACCTCAGGGTAGGCGCCTGCCCAGCCATTGTCTGACACCATGTGCAGGATTTCTTCCCATGAAGCGTCGAATTTGCCCTGTGCTCTTGCATTAGGGATTGTCTCTTCATCATATAGACCTTGACCCCTTGGACGCTGCCCTGTGATTCTCTCTTGTTCAGTCTTCCGCATGACTATAGAGCCATTTCTCTTTAGCAGAGCATCCATAATCTTCGGGTTGTCCGGGGTGCCGTCTTCGTCGTTGTCAATATACTCGGCCAATATGTTGGCGGCATGGAGTAATTTGTCATCGCCCGTAGTGTTCGTTGCATAAATATGCAACCCAAACACTTCAACCTGTTTGGTAAAGGTCACTCCAACCTTTGCATCCTGCTCAGACACATTAGAACAAGTGACAAACAGGAGCAGCACACACATAAGTGTTAATCCTAATAAGATTCGTAATTTCATTATTTCTCCTTAACTATCCAAGATTATTCACGAGTCGAGGTTGCCGCAGATACGAGGCACAGGGTATGAAGCTGAAAAGAAATCAATAATAAAAACATCGCCATTTTTTTATGAATAAATTTATCCTAACAAATCTCCTATGGCGTGTCAAAGCGCATGCTGCCCAGCGGGATGTTGTCTGATTCTCACTCTGTAAGATCTTGATCAAAGGTTGTATGGCATCCTGAGCACCAAGAACACCCAGGGCGCGGGCCGCATCAGATTGTATTCCTTTTGCAGCATCAAGGAGCGCATTGATCAGTGGCTGAACAGCTTCTGATGATCCACTTTTCCCCAAAGAACCAGCAGCCAGGGCAGGGTGTTGGCAACATCCACATAGCGTTTCATATTGGCACCTGGAAGAAAGAGCACGCCGTAGCTCCAGATTATCCAACCCAGATACTGAGGATGTCGGGACAAACGGTAGACCCAGAAATCAGTCACTGGTTTGTTCTGCATACGGCTATACATCCAAGCCAGAACGCCAAGCAGAAAGATGAAAAGTCCAAGACCCGTTATAATAAAGGGGAGTTCTTTCCAGAGATTGAGACCGGTCAAAGAGGTTAAATCCAGAATCCACTTATGGGAAAGCAGGACAATATCACCCAAACGCATAATATCAAAGGAGATGTCCAGAAAGGGAAGCCAGAGAAAGCGCAGAAAGGCGAGACCGCCCAGAAAAAACATGGTTGCAGCGAAGTGGCCGAATACGGGTAGAAAGAGAATGACGGCACCTACTGACGCCAACTTCCGCTTTTCAAAGACAAAACCGGTTATTATCAAAGCAAGAATGAGTCCGAGGCTGATATAGCCGATGAGGCGGATATGATAATGAGACAGAAAAAGCTCGGTTTTATAAGCAGTCAACTCCATCCAGAATGACACTTTTTATCCAGGTCAGCTCCTCAATCACTTTTATCTCTGACCCTATATGCTATTTGATTAAACCGGTAATTGGGGTAAAAATTTCGGTCGTATACGATGTTTCGTTGCTTGTTCATATGGAAAAGCAAATTTAAGTAATTCAGGCTCTTTATAAGCCCCTGAAAAGAAAGAAATTCCTACTGGTGCTCCGTGTACATATCCTGCCGGGACTGTAATATTTGGATATCCGGAGCGAGCTGCAGGAGAAGAACTGCTTCCCGAAAAATGATCCCCGTTAATATGATCTGTCATCCAGGCAGGTCCTCCGGTAGGAGCGATAATCGCATCCAGATCATTTTCTTTTATTGTTGCATCAATTCCATCCTTTTGTGATAGACGCAGTACTTTTTTCAGTGCTTTTTTATATTCCAGACTTTCAAGCCCACCTTTTTCCTGAGACATCTCAAATATTTCCTGTTCAAAAAAAGGCATTTCTTCTTCTTTATACTGCTTATTAAATTCAATCAACTCCTTTAATGAATGAACAGGTAGTTTTTTATCAACATTCTTCAAATATTTATTTAAATCTCCTTTAAACTCATATAATAAAACATCAAAACTTGAATCGCCATACTCACCTTTGGTTTTTATATTTGCCGGATCCACGATTATTGCACCTAATTCACTCATCTTACTTATGGCTTTTTCCATCAATCTATCAACTTCCGGGTGAAATCCAAAATAATTTCTGGCAATTCCTATTCTGGCTCCTTTTAAGCCATTTGGATCCAAAAATTTGGTATAGTCTTGATGATTTTTATCTTTACTTTTTTTTGTAATTACATCATTTTTATCTATTCCTGTTAAAGCTCCGAGAAGTAAAGCAGCATCTTTTACAGTTCTTGCCATGGGCCCGGCAGTGTCCTGAGTATGAGAAATTGGAATAATTCCAGACCTCCCTATTAATCCTACTGTTGGCTTAATACCAACAATGCCATTTGCTGTAGCAGGACATACAACCGATCCGTTTGTTTCGGTACCAATAGCTAAAGCACAAAGATTTGCAGAAACAGCAACCCCTGAACCGGAGCTTGAGCCGCAGGGATTCCTATCTAAAGCGTATGGGTTAAGTGTTTGACCACCTCTTCCACTCCACCCGCTTGAAGAATGCAGAGAACGGAAATTTGCCCATTCACTTAAATTTGTTTTGCCTAAAATTATGGCGCCGGCTTCTCTCAATTTTTTTGCCACTTGAGAATCTTGTTTTGCAATGGAACCAACTAGAGCCAATGAACCTGCCGTAGTCATCATTTTATCCGCAGTATCAATGTTATCTTTTATTAAAACCGGAATACCGTGTAAAGGTCCGCAAATTTTCTTATTTTGACGTTCTTTGTCCAATTTATCGGCAATTTTAAGCGCATCCGGATTAATTTCAATAATGGAATTCAGGGCGGGACCTTTTTTATCGATTTCATTTATACGATAAAGATACATTTTTGTAATCTTTAATGCAGACAATTCACCTGTTTCCATTTTTTCTTGAAGATCGGAAATAGATAATTCATCCAATTCGAATGGTTTTACTTTTTCTTGGGATTTTAAATCATTCTCTTTTGTTTGTTGATTGCAATTTGTCAAGCCCGTAAAAGCAAAAACAGTGCTTCCTGTTGCTGTACCTTTGATAAAATCTCTTCGTTTCATAATATCCTCATATTTTTAAAAACCTATTTTTTTATTTCATATTACTGAAGTATATTAACAAGTTCAACAAAAGTTTCTTCAAAATTTCGATTTAGGAATACATTTTGGCGGCCCAAAATTCTCAATTAGGGCCATTGTCCTTGTCTAACCCTATTTGAAAGAAGTGTCATGTTACCCCAACTGCCCTATCATCCAGCCGGATGTATTGTGGAAATTGGCCACGGCACTCCCAGGTGGAACAAGCTTATTGCAAGCTTCCCGTAAGGAATCATCCAGGGTCATTTCCATAATGGGGATCAGGTCTTCAAGATGCTCCACTTTCCGGGTGCCAATCAAAGGAGCAGTTACACCCGGCTGGTCCTTGCACCAGAGAACGCCCAGTTGGGCAGGGGTGAGGCCAGCCTCTTTTGCCAATTTCACAAACTTATTCCCTACTTCAATTCCTTTCGCTGATATACGGTCGGCATAAAACGAACCCCGTGCTGCTGCCCGGGAACCTGGGGGATATTCGTCTTCTTTGCTGTAAAGACCGAGCAACATACCATGGGCAAGGGGAGACCAGGCGAGTACCCCAAGTCCATTTTCCTGCGCCAAGGGAATCAATTCATTCTCAATACGACGATCAAGCAGATTGTAGGGAGACTCTTCCATAACAAACCGAGCATAATTCTTCATTTCACTCAGCATTATTGATTTCATAAGGACCCAGGGAGGAAATGTCGAACAGCCCACATACCGTACCTTACCCTGTTGGACAAGGTCAGTCAATGCGCTTAAGGTTTCCTCAATGTGGTATTCGGGATAGTAACGGTGGATCTGGAAAATATCGATATAGTCGGTCTGAAGATCAATCAAGGAAAGGTCACATGCCCTGATAATGTTCAAGCGGGAGTTGCCTTGTACATTCGGAGCAAGTTGAGGAGAATAGTCGTCCAAAGAAACACCAATTTTCCGCGGAGCATGATCCACTTTTGTAGAAATAAGCACATGATGTCGGAGCTTGTTTTCCTTAAGTGTCTTGCCAATTATTTTTTCACTCGTCCCCCCAGCGTATAAATTTCCGGTATCTATCAGATTAATCCCGGCATCAAGTGCTCTAACAATAATCTTTGCTGCTACATCTGGGGGCGTGGCATCACCAAAATCGTCCGATCCCAGACATATCGGTGATACTTTAACACCAGTACGTCCTAAAAGTCTGTATTCCATAGTCTAACCATTTTTAATCCAGATAAGACAATTGAGCAAAACTTTCAATTCCTTCCTTTCCAAGCGCTTTGTTCCATAGCTAAAAATTTTTGCATCTCTTCCTGAGTCATCACAACTTTCTCTATATTTAATTTAGCAGTTATTGCTTCCAAAGGTTGTTGCACACTTTGAATAAGCATATCCAGTATGGGAATATTCAAAGCCGGGAAAGCCATAACAATTTTTACATTATTCTCATTAATTTCATAAGATTTGATAACACCAAGATCATATAGAGAATGCTTGATCGCAGGATGTTCTACTCCCTCAATAATTTCAATTGCTTTTTTTTTAAAATCCATATTTTTCTCCTTTTTTTTAGTTATTGGGATTATTTGCTAGAGGTTTCTATTCCGCTGGTATCATCTTTGATCCGATTCTATCTTCTTTATTTTTCCCAAAACTATTTGATCTGTTGATTCAATTTTATCAAATTTCCATCCTCTGAGCTACGGCATCAACAATAATATACAGAACAAACATATTCAGTCAATGAAAAATCCGCAGGAAAGATAGCTCCTTATTTCCCCCTTGACAATCCCTAGTCATATCTCTATTATAAAACTTCATAAATTGGTGAACTCAAGATGAAAAAAAACAGATTAGCATTAAATTTGCTTTTTCTGTTAACATTCCTTTGTGTTACTCTGTTCATCAATTTTTTCCATACTGAGGACCACATCCAGGTCTTTTATAACTATGAAACAAACCAAAATCTTCCCAGTCCCAATAATACACAAAACAATACACAAGATGATGATGACTGCCCAGCCTGCCATTTTCTGAATTCCACCTCTACAACCACCCAGATAAATTTTTTCTTTCTGCCCCCGCCATCAAGCACAGGCTTGCTTGAAAGCTCATATTCTTTCCTATATACCTCAAACGCTATCATCATTCCATCTTCCCGTTCCCCGCCTGCTGCATAACTTCCTCACTTTTACCTCGCAATCCGCCTGGAAAGAAAGACTTTATCTTAACCACTTATTCAGAGGAAGCAAGTAATTTTTAAGGAGAAAATTATGCATAAAACCTTAACAGTCATTATTATTCTTGGAATGTTTATATTCATACCCTGTCAGCAAATACGAGCTGACTTAGGACCTAACCATAGGGATTTTTCCAAAAAGGTTACAGACCTAAAACTCTCTGGTATCATCAGGGGATACGAGGGTGAGCATATAAAGAAAGCCACGATTCTTATTCCTGAGTTAAGCAAAACTTCAGAAAGTGATGAAAAAGGATTCTTTGAGTTATTGGGTATTCCCCCGGGAAAATACCACCTTAAAGTCTTTGCCACCGGATATATGGATTACAGATCTGAAGTCTTTGAACTCAAAGAAAACAGCAGGACATTTGCCATCACTCTTATAAAGAAACTCTCCGAAGAGATCGTAATTACTGCCACTCGCACCCCTAAGCTTTATCTAGAGGTTCGGGTTAAAACGCTGGTTATCGCCGAGCGACAGATCAATCAAAAACAGTCTAGCCAGTTGGCTGAGGCCCGCGCCCTCAGCACAGGGGTGAGAGTCGAAAACAACTGCCAAAACTGCAATTTCACCCAAGTGCGCATCAATGGCATGGGAGGAAAGTATTCCCAGATTCTTATCGATAACTCTCCTGTATTTAGTTCCATGATCGGTGTTTACGGCTTGGAACAGATTCCGGCAGAGATGCTCAACCGGATCGAGATCGTCAAAGGTGGGGGTTCGGCCCTGTACGGTGGGAATGCTGTTGCCGGGGTCATCAATGTCCAAACCAAAGAGCCTATGGAAAATGGTTCTACCCTTAATCTTCATCAGGAAGCCATATCCGGTGAGCCTTTCACCAACGCAGGCTTCCGGACTAGCCTCGTCACAAATGATGGCAACACCAAAGGATTTCTTTTTACTAACTATAAAAAACGGCAGCCTGTGGACATTGACGGGGACGGCTTTTCTGAAGTCGGGAAGATACAGAGCACGAATTTCGGGTTAAATTTCTTTAACTACTTCCCAGGCATAGACGGAAAACTCAAGTTGAGCTTCTACCGTATTACTGAAAATCGGCGCGGCGGCAACAAATTCGACCTGCCTCCTCACGAAGCCGATATCGCAGAATCCATAGATACAAATTTCAACGGCCTCACAGGAGAATGGAACCACTATCTATCCAGTCGCCTTTTCTACAACCTTGGTATCTCCTTTATAGATGCGAAACGTGAAACCTATTACGGATCCGAACAAGATCTGAACGCTTATGGATCGTCCAATAATCCCGTGGTTTTTCTAAACGGCCAGCTAAACTATCAAGCGGGGAAACACCTACTCTCTGGGGGAATCCAGTTCAAGGGAGAAAAAATCGAAGATAAGGCTCTCGGTTACGGTCGAGAGATCAACGACGTCTACCGCGAGTTTGGCTTATTCATGCAGGATGATGTTAAATTCAACTCCACAGTTTCGCTCCTGGCAGGCTTAAGGCTGAGCAAACACTCTCTCGTCTCTGACGTCATATTCAATCCTCGCTTGAGCCTACTGCTCAATATGGCCAAAGACCTTAGCTGGAGGACCACCTTCTCAACAGGCTTCCGTGCCCCTCAAGTTTTTGACGAAGACCTCCACATCACCCAAGTCGGAGGTGAAGGGATGCTCATTGAAAACTCACCGGACCTGATACAAGAGTCTTCCTGCGGCATAAGCTCGGGACTGGATTTTGGCCGCATGTTTGGTGGAAACAACCTCCAGATGAGCGTGGAAGGTTTTTACACACTGCTTACCAACACGTTCCTTCTTGCGGAGAAGGAATTCGATCCAAGGGAAAACGCGTTGGTGTTCGAGAGAATAAATGGATCGAATTCAAAAGTATACGGAGTCTCAGCTGAATTCGGATACCAGCTTGCCACGTATATAAACTTCATGACGGGATGGACCATTCAGCGCAGTCACTTAGACGAGCCGGAGCCGGACTTTGGCTCAACCGATCTATTCCGAACGCCTAATACCTACGGCTATATCACCCTCAGCTATGAAAATCAGAAGCTCTTGAACATCGACCTCTCACTCGAATACACCGGCCGCATGAAGGTTCCCCATTATGCCGGGTATATTCCTGAAGACCGCCTAGAGACATCCGATCCTTTCTGGGTGCTTAATGGCAAAATGACAAAATCTGTTTCCCTGGGTGACAAAAACTCGATTAACTTCTTTTTTGGCGCATATAACCTTTTTAACTCCTATCAGAAAGATCTGGACAAAGGCATCTATCGGGACGCAGGTTATGTCTACGGACCATCCAAACCGAGAGCCGTTTATGCCGGCTTAGAATTTACCTTTTAATGATTTTGGGATATAATAAATTTTATAGTGCGGCCCGTCCCCAGTTTTCTACTCGCTCTTCATGGAAAGGCTGATCCGGTTTCGCTTCTGATCGATCTCCTGGACGGTAACCATGACCTTTTGTCCCACCTTAACCACCTTAGCTGGATCTGAGACATATCCGTCTGCAAGTTGGGAGATATGGACCAGTCCGTCCTGGTGTACACCAATGTCAACAAAGGCGCCGAAGTTTGTGACATTGGTGACGATCCCCGGCAAGCGCATACCGGGTTGAAGGTCATCGAGCTTCTCTATACCTTCAGCAAAGGAAAACACCTCGAAACGGTCGCGCGGGTCACGTCCCGGTCTGGCCAGTTCGCTCATGATGTCCTGGAGGGTGGGGAGTCCCACATCCCCATCTACATAGGAATGCAAGCGGATCTCCCGGCGTTCATCTTCGCTACTCATGAGTTCGGCCACGGTTATACCAAGATCTTTGCATATGCGATTGACGAGAGCATAGCGCTCTGGATGGACAGCACTCGCGTCCAAAGGATTTTTTGCCCCGCGAATCCGCAGGAACCCGCTGGCCTGTTCAAAGGCCTTGGCTCCCAGGCCTTTGGCTTTCTTGAGTTCAGCCCTGCTCTTGAAAGCTCCCTTCTCGTCACGGTATTCGATAATATTCTGCGCCAGTGCAGGGCCTAGCCCTGAAACATAGGTCAGAAGCTGCTGGCTGGCGGTATTGACTTCCACTCCCACCCTATTGACGCAGCTCATGACTGTATCGTCCAGTCCGGTTTTAAGTCGCCCCTGTTCTACATCGTGCTGGTACTGCCCCACTCCGATGGACTTGGGGTCAAGCTTGACCAGTTCCGCAAGCGGGTCCATAAGGCGGCGACCGATGGAAACCGCGCCACGGACTGTCACATCATAATTCGGGAATTCCTTACGCGCAATCTCTGACGCAGAGTAGATGGATGCGCCACTCTCGTTTACCTGAACAACAATGATGGCAGCGGGTAAGCCACAAGAGCGGACAAAGCTCTCAGTCTCGCGACTGGCAGTACCATTGCCGATGGCAATGGCTTCAATCCGGTACTCGTCCACCAGCTTGAGGAGAATTCTCTTTGCCTCTTCGACTCGATTCTTCGACATGGTCGGGTAGATCACAGTGTTGTGAAGTAGCTTGCGCTGGGCATCCAGGCAGACCACTTTACAGCCGGTTCGAAAGCCGGGGT
The DNA here is from genome assembly GCA_030612445.1 of Candidatus Aminicenantota bacterium. GTDB lineage: Bacteria > Acidobacteriota > Aminicenantia > Aminicenantales > Aminicenantaceae > JAUVXM01. The sequence continues at coordinate 2,266 of JAUWNW010000077.1, read as the reverse complement.
CAATAGCCAGGATCCGTTTCTGTCCCAGAGGGGCGGCCATGAGAAGTTCGCGCATGTTTTCGGTGAAGACGCGAATGGCTTCGGTATCGGCTGCCTCTTTGAGTACTTGACGAATTTCATTCTCCAGCGAGGGGGCCAGGAGTCGTCTGTAGGCATCCTCTGCCGCGAGTGCGACCTGATCGGAAGCAGAGTTGGTTTCTCTGACATAGCGACTGCGGATAAGCTGCAGCGCTTCAACCTCGGGAGGGCGAACCTGAAGGTTAAGAAAAACTTCGGCCTCACCGCGAAACATCGCCAGGATCCGGTGGCTGGGAGCGACCAGGGCCTTCTCTTTCCACTCGAAGTAATCGCGGAACTTTCCTGCCTCGTCTGCTTTCTTCTTCTTTACCCGTGAGGTTATTGTAGCCAAATTATTAAAGCATTCGCGTATGCTGGCACGAGTTATGCTGTCTTCGTTGATGTTCTCGGCAATGATGTCACGGGCCCCGGCGAGAGCATCTTCGCTCGACTCGACTTCTTTTTCGGCATCGACAAAGGCAGCTGCTGCTTGCTCCGGATCGCAGTTATCGTTTTGATCCAGGAGAATGGCTGCGAGGGGTTCAAGCCCCTTCTCCCTGGCGATGGAAGCCCGGGTGCGGCGCTTGGGACGATAGGGGAGATAGATGTCTTCCAGAGCGGAGAGGATGTCGGCCTCGCCAATTGCTGCTTCCAGCTCGGCTGTCAGGATCTCCCGCTCAGTCAGTGATTTAAGAATTGCCTCACGCCGTTTATCCAGCTCGGCCAGCTGCTCGAGCCGGTCACGGATAGCTGTGATGGCCACCTCGTCGAGAGAGCCGGTCGCCTCTTTGCGGTAGCGCGCCATAAAAGGAACGGTGGACCCCTCCTCAAACAAGGCAGCTGCAGCTGCCACCTGGTTATCCCGGATACCGAGCTCTCCGGCGATACGTTTAAAATAGGGATTGTTCATTTTTCTCCTAGGACCTGATGAATCCTTCTAAAGCACATTTCCAAATAGGATAATATTTATTTAATACGACCTTATACCCAAATTAAGCGATTCTTGCAACAATTAACACAAAGGAGATGCGGAAAGATCGGCTTGCTCGTAGAGTAAAAAATGTCGATTATAAATATTGATTACGTTGTGAACGAAGTGGTCAATTGAATCTATATAAGAATCAGTGTAAAATACTAATTAAAAAAGATGTATCATACATATCGACATTTTTTATGAATAATTCAGGTTAGCTGATATATTGATAATAGAGAAAAAAATTATGAACACTTACAAAAAATTGATTCTGCTTATGTTTATCCCCTTGATTCTAACAGTTTATCTCTCAGCTCAGAATACACAGCAGCAGGACCAAAAAGGCTTTACTAGAGGAAGCCTAAAATTTGCCACTAATGTACTGCCTTCAACCTCAATGGAACTTGTCCACCGGCCAAAATCAGCCTTAAAAAGGCCTGATGGGGACTTCGCTGAAATCGAACTTTTCGGATACCTTGACCTGCAATTAAATGCAACCAATGGCGAAGGCTATGATATTGCGATCTATGCAAGGAGACCGCAGGTCGGCGCCCAAGCTGAGACCATGCATTATCTGGTTTTTACAAAAACAGACGAAGATGAATGGATCTCCTTAGGAATAGGCGGAGGGAATACAAGTCCAGAAAAATTCGACCTGGGAGAGTTGGAAAGCATAAACATGATCAGGATCATATACCGAAATCAAAGACGTCTCAATGACCCTCATATTGATATAAGAGACATCACCCGCGCAAAATATAGAATTTTAGTCGATGCAGTGGAAGCAATTCATTAGCCTGGACTCGTGAATAATTCAGGTTAATTAGAAACGCATGCTGTTTCAACTTCTACAATCCAGTAATCGCACGTTGTACAAATGAAAGGACTGCCATAACCAAGAATAGCAAAACTGCCGCTAGCGTCCAACCCCGGCCAGCATGGGATGCGACGCCGATCATGCCTCCGGTTCCAGCAAAGAATATCATCACATATATTATGACTATCCAGCGGACTTCCCGGAAATCAACCTTCAAGATATAATCGAGCAACAATTCGATAATCAGGAAGGCAAGCATAAGGCAAATCTGAATGTAGTAGAGTGACGGACGTTCCAGCAAAGATGCTGTAACCAAAAGATAAGCAAGGGGAAACGCTGAGAGCATTAAGACAAGGCCAAGCCCATGTTCGAGCTTAGGTTTATCCATCAGGCGCAAAATAAAAATGAGGATCATGACT
>JAUWNW010000012.1 GCA_030612445.1 Candidatus Aminicenantota bacterium | reverse complement strand
ATACATCTTTTGCGGCGGCCAGTCTATATCATGCCAATTCCGGCCACCATCCTGGGAGTTGGCAACACAGATGCTTGTGACATAGACATTCTGGTCATTGTTGGGGTCGACCCGGATCTGACAGAAGGAATAAGCTGCTTTTCCACCTACATTATCATTGGTCGAATTCATCTTAGCCCAAGTTTTCCCGGCATCTTCTGTGCGGTAGACTTCTCCCCCCATAAGCCTCTCCTGGGGTTTGAGTCCCCGCCTGCGGTCCTGTTCCGCTTCCTTTTCTGTAGGCTTTCTCATATTGGTATTTTCGACCACAGCGTAGACAATATCAGGGTTCTTGCGAAAGATATCAATTCCAATGCGCCCGATCTTACCGGAAGGAAGGCCGCTGCTCAATTTTGCCCAGGTCTTTCCGGCGTCAGAGGTCTTATATATGGCGCTTCCCTCCCCCCCTGCTTCAAAGTGCCAGGGAAGCCTCTGTTTTTCATAAGCAGCAGCATACAGTATGTCAGGGTCGTCCCGGTTTATGGCGACATCTATTACTCCAACTTTATCATTTATATACAGCACTTTCCTCCAAGACTTTCCTCCGTCTTCCGTTTTAAATACACCCCGCATCTTATTTCTTGAAAAAAGGTGCCCCATAGCTGCTACATATACAATATCAGGATTTTCGGGATTAATTACGATCCGGCCAATATGATGCGAATCTTTTAATCCCATGTTCTGCCAGGTCTGGCCGCTATCTGTCGATTTATATACTCCGTCTCCCCAATAGGAACTGCGGGCATTAGCTGCCTCTCCCGTTCCTACCCAGACGATCTCAGGCCTTGACGGAGCCAAGGCAACGTCACCTATTGATATAATATCCTGGTCATCAAATATCGGTTTAAAAGTGGTGCCGTTATTAGTGGTTTTCCAAAGCCCGCCATTTCGAGTGGCGACATAAAAAGTATAAAGATGGGCTTTTTCTGGATACTCAGGGACAGCAAAGTCACTTATCCAGGCTCCGCTACGAAAGGGTCCGAGGTTGCGGTAATTAAATTTTATTAAAAATTCCTGATTTATTTGTTTATTAGTTTCAGCAAAGGTTAAGCTTGCTGACAATAAAACACATAAAGTGAGGATAAAGCTGCCGGGAAGTTTGAATTTTCTCATTTACACCTCCTTTTCTTTTCATTTAAATTATAACACAAATCGCTCCTTGGTTTAATCTTAAATCTTCTCGGGAGATAAGAAAAAAAATAAAATAATTTAAAAATATCCTTGAATTCAAAAAACTTGAGTGATAATATAGCAAAGCTCTTATGATCCCAAGTTAGCAATAAAGAGGATAACTTTTCCACAATTGTGGATATATCTGTGGAAAAATGATATCCTGAGATAAATAATGACGGAAAAAGAAAACCCCTGGCTTAATATAAAACAGGTTGTAAAAAAGAAAATTGATAAGCATAGCTTTGAAACCTGGTTCGACCCAACCGTCTTTATCGGCCAAGAAAAAGGTTCTCTCTATGTTAAAGTCCCAAATTCTTATTTTAAGGATTGGCTTTCCTTTCATTATTCAAGATTAATAAATACCTGCTCCCTGGATATCTACAATAAAGCTTATAATATAAAGTATATATGTGATGACTCACCTTCTTCTTTTATGCGAAACTCTCCTCAGGAGAGGAAATCCAAAGCTGGTCCCTTATTAAATCCAAACCTGAATCCAAATTACACTTTTGAAAATTTCATTGTTGGCTCATGTAATCAGTTCGCTCATGCTGCAGCTTTAGCTGTGGTAAAGAATCCTGCTAAATCTTATAATCCCCTTTACATTTATGGCGGAGCCGGTTTGGGAAAAACCCACCTAATGAATGCTATCGGGCATTATAATCTTACAAATAATCGTAGGCTTAAAATCCTTTTTATCACCACAGAAAAGTTTATGAACGATCTTATAAACCATCTCCAATACGGAAGGATTCTGGACTTTCGCCATAAATACAGAAGTGTTGATGTCCTCCTTATGGATGATATCCATTATCTTGCAGGAAGAGAGCGGACTAAAGAAGAGTTCTTTCATACCTTTAATCACCTTTATGACCATCAGAAACAGATCGTTATCTCTAGTGATTGCCCTCCAAAAGAAATTCCAAAACTCGAAGAAAGGTTTAGTTCAAGATTTGAATGGGGTTTATTGGTTGACTTAAAACCCCCGGACATAGAAACAAGAATCGCCATTCTGATGAATAAATCGGCTCTCGAGGATATTGAACTACCTGAAAGTGTTGCTTTATATATTGCAGATAAAGCCTATTCGAATATAAGAGAGTTAGAAGGATACCTGCGCCGCGTTATCGCATTTGCATCCTTAAAAGGGGAGCCGATCGACCTCGATATTGCAAAAGAAGCTCTTAAGAGCCTTTTAGATTCAACGGCTCGTGTCGTCACAATTGAGAAAATCCAAAAAATAGTATGCCATCAATTTAAAATAGCACTCTCTCAAATTAAGGCTAGGAATAATTCGCCTAAATTTGCTTTTCCTCGTCAAATTGCCATGTATATCTCAAAAGAACTTACAAAATCCTCCCTCCCGGAAATTGGGAAAAAATTCGGTGGAAAACATCACACAACAGTCCTACATAGTATTCGTAAAATTGAGAAATTAAAAGCAACTGACTCAAAATTCAACAGTGAAATAAACAAAATAATCAATTACATCCATTAAGGAATCAATGACTTATGTTTTTTTTTCACATTTTCAACGCATTTATTATTATTATTAGCACTTTACCTTTTATTAATAATTAATAATAATATATATTTAAGATAGGTGGAAAAATGAAATTTATTACAAAAAAAGAAGACATTCTCAATGAACTTCAGCTTTTACAGGGAATTGTTGAAAAGCGGAATACTATGCCGATTTTAGCAAATATTCTAATCAATACATCGCAAGATAAAGTAGAGCTGATAGGTACCGATCTTGAAGTTGGGATGAAGACTTATTTTTCAGCCGAGGTTGAGGAAACCGGCGCTGTTACAGTTTCCGGGAAAAAAGTATTTGAAATAGTCAAATCGCTTTCCAGTAGAGATGATGTTTCTTTTGAGAAGATAGATGATAAAATGATGAGGATCACATCCGGAGCCAGTGAATTTAAAGTCAATATACTTCCTAAAGAAGATTATCCTCAAGTTCCAGAGCCTAAGTTTGAAAAGGATATCAACCTCCCTCTTGAGAAATTCAAGGAGATGATAGAAAGGGTGTATTGTGCAATTTCTCAAGAGCAAAGGTATTATTTAAACGGGGCTTTGATGAAACTGAAAAATAATAGTATTGAGTTGATAAGCACTGACGGGCATAGACTTGCCTACACTTACTCTAAGATAGAGGATTTGCATATAATAGAAGAGATCAAGGGAATTATTTCCAAGAAGACTTTAAGTGAGTTAAGAAAATTAGAGGATGAAACCATTGCCTTTGACCTTGATGAAAATAATCTATTTTTTAATATCAAAAATAGAACACTTACTTCAAGGATTATTGAAGGGAAATTCCCCAACTATGAAGCTGTAATTCCTAAAGATAATGAAAATATATTAACTCTTTCCCGGGAGGAAATAACTGATGCGGTTAGGAGGGTTTCCTTGCTTTCTACTGAAAGGTCCAGAGGAATAAAACTTAGTATTAAAGAGAATAAAGTTAGTCTCTTTTCCTCAAATCCAGAGATGGGAGAGGCCAGGGATGAGGTTGAGGCGGACTATTCCGGAGATGAACTTGAAATTGGATTTAACTCTCAATACATCCTTGATTTTCTTTCCACAGTACGAGCAAAGGATGTCTGTTTTGAATTAAAAGACGAAAACAGCGCCGTGCTCATGCGGACTAAAGACGAAGAAGAGATAGAATATAAGTATGTTTTAATGCCCATGAAGATTTAGCCTGAACTATTCATAAAAGATGTCGATATGTATGATACTTATTTATGAATAATCCAGGTTAGAATATTTAAGGTTAAATTTTTCCCAGACTTAATATTTCTCCCTTCGCATCTATCAAGATTGCCCCATATTCTGGGTATTTCTTGAGGATTTTTTCCGGTGTTTTAGAGACAAAAAGAGCGGTTGAGAGAGCATCACAGAGGCATGTTTCGGGCCCGATCACAGTAACGCTCTGTTTTCCCTGGGAAGGATATCCGGTGTGGGGATTAAAGACGTGGTGATATCGAATGCCTTTTTTTATAAAATATCTTTGATAGTCTCCGGTAGTGGCAGCACTCTTGTCAGAGAGAGGTATGATTTCCACAAAGCCTGCTTCTCTTGGATGTTTAATCCCAACCTGCCAGGGCTTACCTTCCGGGTTTTTCCCCCAACAGCAAAGGTCGCCGCCTGCATTGATAAATCCTTTTGAAATACCCATCTCTTTTATTTTTTTCGCGACCAAGTCAACCCCATATCCCTTAGCAATTCCTCCCCAATCCAACTCCATTCCAGCAGCTAGCATTAAGGAGCCTTTGTTTATACAGACTTTTTTCATGCCAGTCCTTTTAAGGGCTGATAAGATTTCTTCAGAGGAAGGAACCCTGTTCTCACCTGATTTAAAGCCCCAGAGTTGAGAGAGAGGAGCTACTGTTATGTCAAAACTTCCGAAGGAGCTGCGGTTTATTTCTGCAGCTGTCTTAAAAAGATCTAATACCATAGAGGAAGAATAATCGCTGGCGCCGGGAGAAAATTTCTCCTCTATAAGCGAAAATGTGTTTTTAGTTTCTTTTAGCGCGGCCTTAAAGGTAGAAGGAGGACAGAATAGGTTAACTTCACAGATGGTGTCAAAGTAGAGCAAAGTAGTTTTGTGCCAGGTTGCTGATATATTGCATCCGTAAAGGTAGAAAAGTAGAGGAAGCAGGGATAGACAAAGACGTTTATTCATTTTGCCTGAACTATTCATAAAAAATGTCGATATATATAATATAAAGTAAAATGCAAATTGTAAATTGTTACATTGTTAAAAACCTGTAAATAGAAAATGGTAAATGGCAAAAGGTTTTCATTTTGTGCTCCAGCACAAATTGGAAATAGCTTTTTATTTTTGGCTGAAAGCCAAAAAAGAAAAAGCATCTTGGTTTTTTCCGCGAAAATCTGTGTCCTCAGTGTCCACAGCGTAAATTTTATTATAAAGACCACAGCTTCATCCCCTGCGCCTCGTATCTGCGGCAACCTCGACTCGTGCATAATCCAGGATAAGAGCTGGAATGGAAACTGGTAAATCCCGGTCTTTCGTAGGGACTTACCAGTTTCCATTCCTTGCAACTCGGACATATTTAATATTTACCATTTACTATTTACTTAGTATCATATATATAAATCTTTCATGAATATTTAATGATAATAAAGAGGAGTAAAAAGGAGTTAGGATCGTGAGCGTAAGATTTCGTCTTGGGATCATGATGTTTTTACAGTATGCCATCTGGGGAGCATGGGCCCCGGTGCTTTCCGATTACCTACTCAATGACCTGGGATTTTCCGGAGCTCAGATGGGAATCATCTACAGCCTGCTTCCCCTTGCTACTATAATCGCCCCGTTTATCGGGGGACAGCTTGCTGACCGATATTTTTCCAGTGAAAAGGTCATTGCTTTTTCCCAGCTTATCGGAGGAGCCTTTTTAGTTTACATATCCACAGTGACAGATTATTCCACAATGATGTGGCTGATGCTGATCTATTGCCTGATCTATGCCCCTACTCTTGCCTTAACAAATTCCGTAGCCTTTATCAATCTTAAAAATTCAGAGAAAGAATTTGGCATTGTCCGAGTATGGGGGACAATAGGGTGGATCGTTGCCGGCCTGGCCTTGGCGGGGTGGCGTCACCTAGCAGCCTCGAAGGAAGCTTTTGCCGTACAGGGGGATACCTTAATGCTGGCCGGGATTTTTTCTATAATCATGGGTTTCGTTTCCTTTAAATTACCCCACACACCGCCCAACAAGGAAGGAACCAAGCCCTGGGCATTCCTGGAAGCGTTAAAGATGATGAAAGATAAAAATTTCCTGATATTTATCATCATTGCCTTTGTGGTTGCAACAGAGCTTATGTTTTATTATGCGCTTACCGCTCCGTTTTTAACTTCAGAAAAGATCGGAGTTTCCAGCGTCAGCGTTTCCGGAGTGATGGTGATTGCCCAGATCGCTGAGATTTTTGTGCTAGCGATCCTCCTTCCTTATTTTATAACCCGCATTGGAATTCGAAAGGTACTGGCTCTGGGAGTACTGGCGTGGCCGGTGCGGTATATCATCTTTGCTATCGGCTCCCCGTCTTGGCTGGTTATAGCCTCGTTGTCTTTACATGGCTTCTGCTTTGTCTTCTTTTTTGCGGCAGCCTTTATATATGTGGATGTGGTTTCTCCCAAAGATATCCGGCATTCCGCTCAGAGCCTTATAACATTGGTCACATATGGGGTAGGTAGCTATATTGGGAGCCTTTTCGCAGGCTGGATCAAGGACTATTTTACGACGGATGCAGGGACGAACTGGACAGGAGTATTTCTTGTCCCGTGTGCTTTGACTATCCTCTGTGCGGCAGCCTTCTTGCTTTTCTTTAAGGATGAGAAAGCGGATAAACGACAGGCTTAATGCCAATTTACAATAATGTGAGGTTATTATGACCAAGAAAAGATTAGGAGTAGGTTTTATTGGAGGTGGTTTTATTGGGAAATTTCATATCCGGTCCTGGACAGGAGTGCGGGATGCGGATATTCTCGGGATCGTTGATAAAAACAAGAAAACAGCACAGGAAGCGATAGCTTTAATCGACAAGCTCCGGGTTGGCAAGGCCACTCATTATGAGTCGATAACGGAAATGGTTACAGATCCTGCTATAGATGCCATCTGGATATGTGCACCCAATTTTACCCGCCTGGAGGTCATGGAAGAGATAGTTGATGCTGTAGAGTCTGGAAAGGGAGAGCTGAGAGGAGTTACCTGCGAGAAACCTTTAGGGAGAAATTTAGCAGAAGCTGAAAAGATGCTTACCCTTGCTCAAAAGGCAGGTTTTTTAGACGGATATCTAGAAAATCAAGTGTTTTCCCCGGCAGTAGTAAGAGGCAAGGAAATTCTTTGGGCCAGAGGAGCAGCCACCACAGGCCGGCCTTATCTGGCCCGGGCTGCAGAAGAGCACAGTGGGCCTCATATGCCCTGGTTTTGGGAAGGCACCCTGCAGGGTGGAGGGGTGCTTAATGATATGATGTGTCATTCAGTGGAAGAAGCCCGCTTCATGCTTACACCCCCGGGGGCAAAAAGGGAGGTAATAACACCGGTCAAAGTCACAGCCTATACCAATTGCTTAAAATGGCAGCAGCCCCATTACGCGAAGATCCTGGCAGAGAACAGCGGCGGAAAAACCGATTACCTGAACCGTCCGGCAGAAGACTTTGCCCGTTCTTTGATCGAGTACCGGGGAGAGAAGGGAGAGAAACTCATCATTGAGACCACTACCTCCTGGTGTTATGTAGGCGCGGGGCTGCGCTTAAGCCTGGAGTTGCTGGGGCCGGAATATGCTCTTCAGATAAACACGCTTGACGCCGGGCTGAAAGTATTTTTTAGCCGGGAAGTTAAAGGAAGCCAGGGCGAAGACCTGGTTGAGAAACAAAATGCTGAAGTAGGTTTGATGCCGGTTGTTAGCAATGAAGAGATAGAATATGGATACACAGCGGAAAACAGGCACATGGTTCAGTCTTTCCTGGAGAATAAGCGCCCGGAGGAAAACTTCAGTGATGGTGTTAATGTAGTGGAATTACTGATGGCGGCCTATATGAGTGCAGAACAGGAAACAACCATTGCTTTTCCGCCGCCTGAGCTTAAAAGCTTTATTCCTGCGGTTGCTAAAGGCGAATGGAACCCTGCTAAGAAATAAGTATATATAAATTAAGAAACCTGGATTATTCACGAGTTTTTTATGAATAGGTCAGGTAAATTATGATACAGGGAGGAGGGAGAATGAAAAGGAAAATTATTTTAGGTTTTGCCATTGTATTTTTAGTTTTTTCTGCTTGCGGAGAGAAAACAACCTCAGATGTAAGCGCAGAGATGTCTGCAGGTGGAGAGAATCCCCAGGCAGCAGAAAACACGGTCGAGCAGATTCCTTACTCTGAGGTCAGGATAGAAGAATTTCCCTTTGCCATGCAGTGCTGGACTTTCCGGAAATTCACGTTTTTTGAAACCATAAACAAAGTAAAGGAATTGGGCATTAAGTATCTGGAAGCATATCCGGGGCAGGCCTTGAGCGCCGACATGCCTAGGGCCAGGTTCAGCCATAATATGGATGAGGAGCAGAGAAAGTTGGTAAAGACCAGGTTAAAACAGAATGGCATAACCCTGGTCGGTTATGGAGTAGTCGGATTTGAAAATACAGAGGAAGACATGCAGAAAGTTTTTGGATTCGCCCAAGAGATGGGAATCCGGACCATCATGACCGAGCCCAAATTTGATGACTTTTCCTTACTTGAGAAGATGGTAAAAAAATATAATATCAGGATTGCTATTCATAATCATCCGGAGCCCTCTAAATATGCGCGGCCGCAGACCATCCTAGAGCATATAGAGGGACTTGACGCTCGGATAGGGGCTTGTGCTGATACCGGTCACTGGATGCGGACTGGAGTCGATCCTATTGAAGCGCTGAAGATGCTGCGAGGAAGGATTTATAATGTTCATTTAAAGGACCTGGACAAGTTCGGGGATAAAAAAGCCCTGGATGTTCCTTTTGGCCAGGGCAAGGCTAATATTCATGATATCCTGGCGGAATTGACCCTGCAGAATTATTTTGGGCCTCTGGCGGTTGAACATGAACGCCCGGATGAGGCGGACAATCCCCTCCCTTCCGTTAGCAAAGGTATAGAATATGTAAAAAGCATCACTTATTATACCGGGTATGAAGAGATCTTAAAGAGCTGGGACGGCCGCTTCAATAAATATGGCTGGAATCAATATGGGCCCGGATACTTTGAACTGGACGAGAAGACCGGCGTACTAAAGGGCCAGGGAGGAATGGGGCTTTTCTGGTACAGTGTCAAAAAATACAAAGATTTTATCCTGGAGCTGGATTTTAAGTGCTCCCGCGAGGACACAAATTCCGGAGTTTTTTTGCGAGTGCCGGGAATGCCGGTAAATAATGACTATATCTTTCATTCTTTTGAGATTCAGATATATGATAAAGGTAAAGATATCCACAAGACCGGAGCAGCCTATGATGCCGAAGCTCCCACTGCAAGCGCTTTTAAAGAAACCGGCCTTTGGAATCATTTTAAATTGACGTTTAAAGGGAACAGGATCCAGGTTGAGTTAAACGGAGCTCAAATTCTTGACTGGGAAGCAGAACCGCGCGGTAAGGTCAGAGATTTTGCCCCGGAAGGATATATCGGCCTCCAGAACCACGACAGTCGCTCTCCAGTGTATTTCCGGAAGATATTTATAAAAGAGCTAACCTGAACTATTCATAAAAAATGTCGATATGTATGATACTTATTTATGAATAAGTATTCTACTCTGATTGATACGAAAATCCTATTGACCATTTCGTTCAAAATGTAATTTCTATTAATAATCGACATTTTTTATGAATAATCCAGGTTCTCCTGAACTATGCATAAAAGATAAAATTCAGATGTGGCTTGTGCTCGCTTCAGATTTTTAACGCCATTCTTCTTAGTTTTTCTCGGCGCCTGCGTAACTCCCCCCGTCGGTGGGTCCGACATACTCAGCGTCCGACTACGTCGGATTCCCTTGAAAAGCCTCATAAGAAGGCTAAATCTTCAATGTCGCTTCAGCCACATCAGAATTTCATTAGCTTTAAGACTTTTAACTAAAATTTAACTGTTTTACCATTTACCATTTACCATTTACAATTTTCTGTTTTTCCTGATTTTCCTGTTCTTTCTGCTTTTTTGTATCTGCGGCAACCTCGACTCGTGAATAATCCAGGCTGCTACAACATAACAAGTTTTCATTTTTAACGCCTTACTATCTCCAAGAATTCAGCCAGGATCATTGCGGTTGCGCCCCATATCTTATATCCCCCGAAGTAATAAAACGGCACCTTGACTTCTTGTTGTCCTCTCGTCCAGATCTCTTTTCTTAAGTTTCGCTTATCAAGAAGGTGATCCAGGGGTGTCTCTAGAACTTCTGCCACTTCCTTTGGCCGGGCCTTGTAAACCGGGCGCTCCTGCATTGTGCTTACTATGGGATAAACACAAAAATTACTTGTAGGAATATAAAGGGGAGTCAGCTCTCCGATAATCCTGATAAGCTCCGGGGGAAGGCCAAGTTCTTCATAAGCTTCTCTAAGAGCTGTTTCTTGAATGCTCTCCCCAAGTTCGTTTTGCCCCCCGGGAAAAGAGATTTGATTTTTATGATGAAATACACTGTCGGCCCTGCTCGTAAGGGTAAGATAAATCCGCTTTCTCCAAGGGTACAAAAGCAAAAGCACTCCCGCCTTTTTGCAGAGGCCTTTGACCTCGCTGTAACTCTTATGCCCCGGCCTTGGCTCTGGACACATGTAAAGTTGAGCTTTTAGACCAGGTTTTGCTAAAGTTAACCTTTTTTCGAGTTTGGTGGTTAAGTCCTTATAATTCATGATGAGCTTTTATCTTATTTTGGAGGGTGAAAGGGTTTTCTCCCTCTTTTTTTAAAAGGCGCTGGGTGAGGGAATGGAAAAGGCGTTTCTGGAGGCGGTAAGTTTTTAGGTTTTCCCGGCAGGGCTTTTTCCTGAGGGGCTCATCCAGGCAGACAAATTGAGACACCAAGTGTTCAAGGGAAACTTTGCGGTCTGATTCCCCAAACCAGACCCAGGCAGCATGCACTGCTGCACCCAAGGAGGCTCCTTCGCCTTCGACCGGCACTACCTCGGCCTCAAAGATATCAGCCATAGCCTGCCGCCACACTTCTGATTTGGCCAGTCCTCCTGTCAGGCGGATCTCTACCGGCTTTACAGGCATACGCTGGAATCCCTCATATAGATTTAAAATATGCCCTTCAAGCACTGCTCTGGCCAGGATATCAGGAGTAAAATCCTCCAGCCCGAATCCGAAATAAACGGGCGAAGCCTCTGGGACATCAGGAGTGCGTTCTCCGGAAAACCAGGGGATCAACAGCCGGCCTGAGTTTCCAGCCTGAGTCTGTTTTATCAGGCGGCTGAATCCGTCATGGGAAAGGTTGTGTTGTTTCAGGAATTGATTGTATCCATTGGCCAGGTTGGAGACACAGAGCAGGGGGAGATAATTACCGGTAGAGTCACAGAAAGAAGCAATTTCTCCTGTAGGGTCGATATAGGGTTCCTTCATAAAGGTGCAGGCAGTCCCACTTGTCCCGAGGCTTACAGTAACAATCCCCGGTTTAATATTTCCAGTGCCGATTGCCCCATACATATTATCTCCACTTCCGGCGTCAATTTTGCATTCCGAAGAGAATCCGAATTTTTTAACCAGGGATTTTGCTAAAAATCCGATACTTTGATTTGATGGCCTTATTTTAGGAAGTTTTTGCTGTAGACTGGGATCTATGGCTGAAATGACTTTTTCCGACCATTTCCCGGTTTTTGGGTTCCAAAGCGCCATTCCGGAGGTATCTCCCGGTTCCAGGCAGATTATTCCTCCTGTAAGGAACCAGTTGATATAATTGTGGACTAGAAAAAAGGTGGAAGTTTTCTTATAATTATCCGGCTCGTGCCTTAACATGTGATAAATTTTTGAAGTTGTGTATCCTGTTTTCTGGCTGTTGCCTACTTCTTTTATCATAGCCTCCCGGCCTCCCACAGCTTCATAAAGCAAAGCGCATTCTTTGGCGGTTGAGAAGTCATTCCAAAGTTTACTCCGTTGACGCGTCAGGTTTCCGGCAGAGTCAAGGGCGACTAATCCGTGCTGCTGCCCGGAAACAGAGATACAATTGATTGTGTCCTGTTGAATTTCAGATTCCTGTAAATTCCGAAAGATCGACTCGACCGCTTCTATCCACATAATGGGGTCTGATTCTGAGGCGCCTTCTTCCAGGCCTTGGGCTACGCCGCTGCGGGTAGCATACTGCGGCAGGTCTTTGTCGTAATTTATTGAATCAATATAGACTATTGCTTTTTTAGTGGAATCGATAATAACTATTTTGCACCCTTGGGTAGAAACATCCAGGCCGGCGAACAATCTCATTTTTTCTCCATTGCAGTCTACAGTTTATCTTTTTTCTTGCGGTTTACAAAAAGATAATATGAATGATGCTTCTTTTTAAATCACTATTTTACATTGACTCCCAAGGCATTACAATGGACTAATTTGTTTTTGAAGCAATATATATTTATTATCGATGTTTTTGTTTTCGAGTTTTAATCAATAAGTTTCCATAAACAGAAGCAGCAGCGGAAAATAGAACCGTCCCCATTTATTACTGCAAAGCAATTTTTGTGGTTTCAACACCCTTGTCAAATGCCCACCGGTACTTTTTGAATTCAAAAACCCCCATTTTTTCAAGCATTGGTGAAATAATTATCTCATCTTCTGAGAATTCAGGAGCCAGCCCCCCTCTTTTGGCAAGTATGTATAAAAGATTATTGATTATCGAGAGAAGGTCTCGCTCATCCCTTACTGGAAGAATCTCTTTGCCAACAAATTTTACAGTATCCACAAATTCTTTAGACAGGTTCAAAAGGAAATGGGAAGTTTGAATCCGGGAAGTCGAATCGGTTGCAGCAGAAACATCGGAAATGACAATTTTCAGCTTATTGTTGAAGTCATTTTTGTTGATTATCCTGGCAAAATCTACGCAGAAATTATCAGTCATTCCTCCATCGATAAGAATATGATCTTCATAGCTTATCGGTTCTAATAGAAACGGAATGGCTGAGGATGCGAGGACCAGTTCAGTCAAATCTCCGGTTGAGAAGATCAATCTTCCACAGCTTTTTACATCTGTTGTGTTGATATAAAAGGGGATTTTCGTATCGCTGAGCTCATTGAACGGCAGATATTTCTTGAAAATGGACCTTAACGTGTAGCTCATCTTTCTTTGTGAAAAAGAACGCAGATGAGACAATTTGAAAAACTTTTTTTCCTCTTTTTCATATATATCAAGCATTTCGTCTGGAGAAATTCCCGTACTGTATGAGGCTCCAACTACAGATCCTGCAGAAGTGCCTATGATAAATGCAGGTTTTATACCATAATTTTCCAGCACTTTTAATACTCCTGCATGGGCAGCGCCTCTTGCTCCTCCACCGGAAAGCACAAGCCCTATCTTCTCCCCCAAAACACGCCTGTCAACCGGCTTATTGGCTTTTTCATAATTTTTGTCAGAATAATAATACATGTTGTAAACATATTCCTTGAGCTTCTTGGGAGTAACAACTTTTTTTTCAAGGGATTCCTGCAATCTTTTTATATATTTGGGGATATTTTTGTCTTTGAATGAAAGAAAGCCAGAACTGATGTAATCCATATTTCTTTCATATATCTTTTTTAATCCTCTATTTTTATCTTTCATAAAAATTCCTCTCCCGTTCACAACTTCCCTGAACGAGAGATGGCAATAAGGAGGCCTAAGCCCATAAAAGCTGCCACCAGAAAGCCAACAAGACCAATTACAGGGATACCAAAGATCAAAGGCGGCGTTTGCGAGAGCACGATCAGGCCTGAACCAATAATTAATGCCGCCGCAATTATGGCAAAAGCAAGACGGTTACTGACTTGATCCAGCTTGGCAATGAAGGGCTCTAATCCCCTGTGTTCAAATTTTATTTTCATCTCACCCGATTTCAACAGAGAAAAAATATTTCTGATTTCTTCTGGGAATTCCTGAAAGAGAGCAAAAAATTCAAAGAGGCTTTTTTTCAATTTGTGTGCTATCGCGTGAGGCCTAAATTTCTTTAAGATAATTTCCTTGATAAAGGGTTGGGTTTGCTCTACAGCATTAAAATCTGGATCGAGAGAACTGCCTATGCTTTCTATGGAAACCAATGCCTTGCCGAGTAAAAATAACTCCGGTTGTATCTTGAGGCGATGTTTCTCAATAAGATAGAGTGCTTGCCGAAAAATCCTTTTTAATTTAATCTGTTTAAGGGGCACTCCATGATATTGGTCTAACACCTCCCACGTGTCTAGCTTGAATTTTCGAAGATCAACTTTTTCAGATGGGTAGAATTTAAAAAACAAATTCACAATCTCTGAAACATCCTTATCAATAAATGCCTTAACCAGCGATGCCAGATTATCTTTTGTCTCTTCATCTATCCGCCCCATCATGCCGTAATCTAAAAAACAGAGAACATTATCAGGCAAAATGAAGAGATTACCTGGATGCGGGTCCCCATGGAAGAAGTTATGCTCAAAAATTTGCTTTAATATCAGCATTGCTCCCTGACTTGCTATCAGCTTGCAGTCGTAACCATCTGCCTTGAGTTTTCTTACTTCTGATATTTTAATCCCATCAATATATTCCATAGTTAGCACTTTTTCTGTGGAATAATCATGATAAACACGAGGAACATAAATGGCGGGTTCGTCCTTGAAGTTTTTGCTAAATCGTTCAATATTTGAGGCCTCAAGCGTATAGTCCAGTTCTTTTGTGATATTTTCGGCAAATTCTTTTACAATACCAACAGGATCATAGCCCTCTGCTTCAACAATGTGTTTTTGCATCAAACTAGCAAGATACAACATGATCTCCAAATCAACTTCTATTATGCGATAGATATCAGGCCGCTGTACTTTTACGGCCACCTTGTCACCATTTTTTAACCAGGCACGATGTACCTGTCCTAACGAAGCGGCAGCAATGGGTTTTTCTTCAAACTTGGAGAATAGCTCCTCTGCAGAGTGTTTCAATTCGGTTTGAATGAGGTCTTTTGCTTCGACGAAAGGAAATGGCGAAACCTTGTCCTGAAGGTTTGCTAATTCTTCTCCTAAAGTTGGCGACACTAAGTCTGGTCTTGTGCTTAGCAATTGACCTAGTTTCACAAATGTAGGGCCCAACTCTTCCAAAGCTAAGCGAATACGCTTATAGCGAGGCAAAGGTATTATTTCGGCTCTTTTGCTTATTCTGAAAAAATGAGATCCTTTCTCTACTAATTGATAGAGATGAAGCTGGCTAAGAATGTCACCAAATCCGTACTTAACTAAAACTCTTAAGATTTGCTGATAGCGACGGAAATGGCGGTATGTGCGAGAGATTGTCTTTAATCTTCTCAGGGAAAGCATTTATTTTATTTTTCTGTAATTTCCTTTTTCAGCTCTTTAATTTTTCCTTCCAGTTTAGCCAGGCGGCGAGAGACCGAAACAAACTCTTTTCTGCTGGGAATATTGGTTTTCTTTAAAGCCTTATTAATCATGGTTTCAGTCTTCTTCTCTATCTCTTGCTTAGCCTCTTCTGATTTTTTCAATATCCCTTCGACAAAACTCATCCCTTCTTTTTCAGAGAGTTCGCCTTTCGTAACTAACTCTTTCGCTAATTCTTCTGCCTTTTCTTTGGTGATTAAGGCCAAACCAAGACCTGTATATAAGCCCTTTTTCATCCATTCTAGCATTTAATTCCTCCTCTTCTATTTATTAGATATATAATACATTGAAAACTTAGAAACGGCAAGAATATAGGTAAACATTTTATATGAGTCTGTAGATTTATTTTCTGATTGCTATCACATCAACAAGAAAACGGAATAGAATCCAGATGCTTTACATTACGGACTTGCGCCCTCTCTGGCCCGATGTATTCTTTATCCCAAATGGGATTGGTGAGACGGCCCACCTCATCTCCGCAAGTAACCAGCCCCTTGTAATAATCTAGATCCTTGAGGGCTACTTCTGCTTCTTGATCCCCAGGCCTTGCTCCTGTTGCCTCAATTATCTCTCGGGCCTCCCTGGGATGGTCTTTAGAAATACAGGGGACAATCTGATTGCCTACCTCACAGGCAGGCTTCATGTAGCTGTAATCCTGCTGCCACTTCCTGACAGCCTGAAAGAAGGGACACATAAGAGCCGTGTTGAGATTGCCCTTTTCCTTATATATTTCTTTGATGTTATGAGTGTAGTAGGGATAAAAGGCACAGGGCAAACAGTTTCCATTCCAGTCAATGTAGAAATATCCTCCCGGACGGCCCCCTGCAATACAGCCGTTGGCAGCCGCTCCGCTGTTCCAGAAGTCGGGGATGAACAGAGATTTTTCCCGAATCAGATGCTGCTCCTTCTCGAACATCCATTTGCGCTGTTGGGGGGTAACCATGAGGTCAAGGGTATAACTTCGCCCGATGGGCATGTACTGGAATATCCAGCCATAGAGTGCTTCTTGTTTCTCAAAATAGAAGTCCATAAATTCATCGCTCAGGACAAGCTCGGCATTGTTTCGTGTAGCTGTGATGGATATTCCGAAGGGAACTCCACAACTTCGAAGATTCCCGAATGCCTTGAGAATCTTCTTATGCACGCCTTTTCCTCTTCGTTCATCAGTTTCTTTTTCAAATCCTTCTACAGAAATTGCAGGTGTAATATTTCCTGCCTCAGCCATTCGCTGAGCCATCTTCTCATCAATTAGCGTACCATTGGTATACATTAGGAAGAACTGGTCATGATGTTTGGCAGCGATATCGACAATGTCTTTTTCATTGCTTTCCCACATCAGCGGCTCTCCGCCTGAAATTACGGTGAAGTGCGAACCCCAGAGTTCTTTCTTCTCAGTCAGAATGCGATCCAAAATAGAATAATCCAACTTCTCTGCATTGGCAGAGGAGCTGGAAGCATAACACCCAATACAGCGGAGATTACAGCGCTTAGTTGGACTTAGGAGCACAAAAGTAGGAGGTTGAAATCCGTAAATTTCTTTAAAAGCTCTTTTTTGGGTATTATCTGTCAAGAGTACATTACCTAACAGAATCTTTATGAGACCTCTGCGAACAGAAGGCGAAATCCTCTTGTTTTCCAAACCCTTGTTGATAGAGCGAAGCAGGTTCCTCAGCAAGTAATACTTGTCTTCCTGAATTTTTCTTGGCCTCTGGCTTCCATTTTTTTCTAAGAGAATATTATATGTCTTCTTTGTTGCTATTTTCAAAGCTAGCCTTCGAAGAGAATCATTGGCAAAAACAGTATTTGCCAGGGCCATAGAAGACATGGTAAGCATAGATTTTACTTTGGGTTGCATGATATTAACCTCCTTTTTTATTATCCTAAATTATTCATTGAAGTTGTAACTCTCAATGATTTCTATATTTAAGTTTTTGTCCCTACTTTTCGACCTTATTAGTTTTTAGGTCGACTTCTGGGCAAAAAAACTTACGGCCTCTTCTCTATTCCCTTAAACAAAATATTCAGAAATTTATTGGTACTATTCTCTATATCAAATTTGTCTTTTTCCACTGACCAGGGATATTCTACCGCCTTAAGTAAAAGAACGATTGCTTGTGCTGTTAACTTGGCATCTTCGATCTCAAAAACTCCCTTCCTCATACCTTCGGCCAGAATGTCTTTCACTGTTTGAATTTCTCTATCCAAATACTTATGTCGTGTTTCCTCAATGAAAGCATAGTGCTCCAAATAATCATCTGTTAAAGCACTGTAGTAGTTAGTCAGATCCTTTAAATGACGGGATCTAGTCTTTACAAACGCAGTGAGTTTACCCTGAGGAGTATGTTCGGCTTCCAATGCCAGATGAATTTTTTCTTGGAGAGAATCGCTCTCTTTTTTAATGACTTCTGCAAAGACCTCTTCTTTACTCCTGAAGTAATGATAGACCGTCCCTTTGCCTATCCGGGCCAATTTGGCAATCTCATCCACAGTGGTTTTAACAAATCCAAAACGGGAAAATAGAGCCTGAGAGACGTTAAGAATTGTGCTTCGCTTCTTACTATCCATCTTTTTATCTTTTCCGTTCATAAACTCGACTAGTTGACTGTATTTGTTTTATAGTCAATTATAATTTAACTCCTATCAGGTTTTTTGTCAAGTTTTTTTTAAAAAATTATTTACGACAGGAAATAATAAAAATAACTTCCTCTCTTTTTCTACTTAAATACCTATTTCCGGGATGAATCTTATCCGATAACTGTATCCGGGCCGAAAGCTCCCCCGACTTCTATGAAAAAGTGATTAGGAGCACAGATTATCCGTTCTCCAGGGATTGATACCGGAGGAGTATACTGACATATCTTATGGCGGCAAGCTGATTCCGTGATCCAGGCTTTTCCCTTGTCTATCCGGGCAGTGATCTTTCCTTTTCCGGTTATAAATGTTTTTTCAATGTTTTGCCTGAGAGATAGTTTAGCGAGAGACTGTCCATCCTGGTATATAGTGATGAATTCTCCGGAAGTTTGACCTGTCCCCGGCCTTTGAAAGGAGGCGATCGTCAGAGTATTAGAGGGAGATAGATTTTTATTAATCTCTTTCCAAAGAGAAGAGAGTTTTTGGGTACGGATATCCCAGATCCTGCCTCCCTTGACCAGGCTGAATGAGGGGCGCGCTTTCTGGTGTAAATGGCTGAATGAGAGTGACAGGTCGGCTTGGGCAGAGTTCTGGACAGGTATCCATCCTTTTTGCTGAAGGATACTTGTCAATTCTTGTTTTCGGGGATGAGTATTAAGGAAAGTAAATTTTTTTCCGGAAGCGGAATGGTATTTTTTTACTTCCTGTAGGATCAAGGAGATAAACTGTTGTGGTTCATTGGCAATAAGCAGGAGTTCACATTCTGCGTTATTTTTTTTAGAAGCTAAGATAAGAGGGGTTAGTAAAGGGGCTGCCAGTATTGTTTTGAAAAAATTGCGTCTATCCATGTTAATCTCCTTTTTTGGAAACATCTATGATTTTTGGATACATTTTTTTTTGATTTATTGTCTGGAAATAACGGAAGAGCCCTAATGTTATTAATCCAATTCCCAGGAAAAATCCGAGTATACTGCTTTGTTGTATGGATAAGGGGATAAGCCCGGAAAAAAGATATCCGACTCCCATTCCTGCCAGTGCTGCTGTTAGCAGGCTTCCGAAAATTATGATTAGAGCCCGGGTGTAATTCTGCTCCGGCACTTCGATCTGGACTTTATCGCCGGGAGAAGCGTTTAAAGGGTTTTTTACTAAAAGCTGTCCCTTGGTCTTACTGGGACCGACACAGAAGCTGTGGGCTGAACATTCATCACAGGCTTGAAAACAGGAAACTTTTACCTGTGCTAGGCCTCCTTCGGTCGAAATGACAATACCGTTATCCTTCATCTTCCTTGTGTACGCGTCCAATCGCATTGGTCGGGCATTTTTCAATTGCCGGAATTTTCTCCGGATCTATTTTTTTATAGTCTTTGATTATTGCTAGGTTGTTTTCCATTATTATAGCTTCAGGACATGCCCTTGCGCAAATGCCGCACCCTATACAGGCATTTTTACAGGCCTTTTTTGCGGCTGCACCTTTATCCAAGTTGCGACAAAAAACAAGCATATTCTGAGCAAGAGGAACCAACTCAATGATATTCCTGGGACATGCATCCACACAGTTTCCACAGGCTGTGCATTTCTTTTCATCAACAATAGGCAGCCCATCTTTACCCATATGGATTGCGTCAAAGGAGCAGGCTAAAACGCAGTCTCCGAATCCCAGGCAGCCATAGGGGCACTGTTTGTTTCCCCCTGTTAGATTTGCAGCATAACAGGTTGTGATTCCGAGATACGTTCCTCTGTCTTTTGCTGCTTCTGTATCACCGTGACAGAGGATACGGGCGACTTTTTTTACTACTTCACCTGCTTTTACACCCATGATTTCAGCGACTTTTGTGCTGGTTTCTTCCCCGCCGACCGGGCAGCCGTTTGTTTCAGCTTCACCCTTTACTACTGCTTCAGCAAAGGCGCGACAGCCGGAATATCCGCAAGCCCCGCAGTTTGCCTGGGGCAGAGCCTCTGATATTATTACGACTTTAGGGTCTTCTTCGACTTTGAGTTTCTGATAGGCAATAGCGAGCCCGGAAGAGAGGATCAACCCCAGAGCTCCCATGGTGAGAATCGGTATTAATACATCCATTAGTTTATCATTCCTGAAAAACCGGTAAAGGCAAGCGCCATGATCCCGGCTACGATCAAGGCGATGCCTGCGCCTTTTAAAGGCTCAGGCACATCAGCCAGGTCGAGCTGTTCCCGGATTCCTGCCATAAGTACAATGGCCAATGTGAATCCCAGGCCGGACCCGACCCCAAAAACAACTGTTTTAGCAAAACCATAATCTTTTAACGCTGCCAATAATGCCAGTCCCATTATCGCACAGTTAGTAGTTATAAGCGGCAGATAGATCCCCAAAGCCTGGTAAAGCGGAGGGCTGATTTTCCTGATGAACATCTCTACCAGTTGTACCAAAGCAGCGATGACCAGGATAAAAGAGACTATCTGGAGGTAATCGAGATTGTAAGGGATGAGGATCCAGTGGTTGATCATCCAGGAAACAACAGCGGTTATGGTCATAACAAAAGTCACTGCCATTCCCATAGAAAAAGCGGAGTCGATTTTTTTACTTACCCCGAGAAACGGGCAGATACCCAGAAAATAATACAGGACAAAATTGTTTACCAGGATGGCTGCGATAAAGAGAGTTATTAGTTCCATCAGGCTTTCCTCTTTTTTGTCTTGCTTTCAATTACAAGCGCGACTGCCAGCAGAATTCCCAGGGTGATAAATGCTCCTGCCGGGAGGATCATGATTATCCAGGGCTTAAACCAGGCTCCCATAACCTGATGTCCGAGGAAGGTTCCCATTCCCAATATTTCTCTGATCGAACTCAAGACCAGCAGAGCCAGAATAAAACCTGTGCTCATTCCTAGGGCATCTACTAGGGAGCGGCCTACGGAATTTTTTGAGGAAAAAGCTTCCTGGCGGCCGAGGATAATACAATTGACAACGATCAAAGGAAGATATGGCCCTAGAGCTTTGGATATGGGGGGAAAGAATGCGGCCATAAAACGGTCGGCAATAGTTACAAAGGTGGCAATGATCACAACATAGCTGGCGATGCGGACCTGGCTGGGGATTAATTTTTTTAGGGAGGATACCACCAATGAGCTTAAAATCAGAACAAAGGAGGTCGCAAGGCCCATGGCAATCCCATTTATAACAGCATTTGTTACAGCAAGCGTCGGGCACATGCCCAGAAGCTGCCGGAACACCGGGTTTTCTTCCCAGAGGCCCTTGATATATTCAGCGCCTACGCTTTTACTCGGCATCATTATCCTCGCTTATAAGTTTGCCTGCTTGTTTTATTTGTTTTAATTTCTCCAAGGACTGGTTTACGATACTCAGGACTTTACCTGATGATATGGTTGCCCCTGTGATAGTATTGACTTCATTGGGAGCCAATTCACTCTGAGAGCTGACTGCCGGTTTTCGCAGGTTTAAGCCCCCGCCAGCGTCTTTATTATCCCAGAATCTGAGAAAGAGCTCCTTATCTGTAATCTTTGCTCCCAAACCGGGAGTTTCTTTTTGTTCAAGTATGGACAGAGAATTGATTTTTGTTACATTAGGATCAGTACCAAACATGAGGCTTATAATATCCTGAAAGCCTGTTCCGGAAGCATAAACAGCATAGCCGATCAGATTTCCGTCCCTGTTTTTCCCGCCGTATATAGTAAAATTTTTCTCTGTAAATAACTCTTCGCTTGTATCTGTCCCCGGCACTACCTCAAGGATAGCAGCTTCGATCTCCTGCTGCCTATTAAAAGCAATCCGGTCTTTGGTCAGCATTCCGACTACAGCCATGAGGCTTCCGGATATGAGTCCCACTGCGGTTAAGACAATGATCATTCTGGCTGAAAGATTCAAGGCGCGCTCCTTTCACCAAGAATGCGTGGCCGAGTATAGCGGTTTAGCAGCGGGACAAAAGTGTTCATGAGCAATATGGAGAACATCACTCCTTCTGGGAATCCTCCGAAAAGCCTAATAATCCCGATAAGGAGGCCGATTCCTAAGGCATATATCCAGGCCCCGAGGGGCGATATCGGGGAAGTCACCATATCTGTGGCCATAAAGAATGCGCCGATTATTAGTCCGCCTGCCAGGAGATGAAAAGCAGGGGAAGCATACTTGTCCGGGCCGGTAAGCCAGAAAATCCCTGTAAACACAGTCAGTATTGAAATAATTCCCACGGGAATCCGCCAGTCGATAGCTCGCTTATAAAGCAGAAAGGCTGCGCCTAACAGGAGCGCTACAGCTGAAGTCTCACCTAGGCATCCGCCAATATTTCCCCAGAAAAGGTCCTTAAGCGGAGTTAGAGCCCCCTGGATGGCTGCAGTTTGAAATTTTAAATTTCCGAGGGGAGTGGCATAGGTAGCAGTATTGATTTGGTTGGTTACCGGTGGTATCCAGGTTGTCATAGCAACCGGGAAAGCGACCTGAAGAAAAGCACGCCCTACTAAAGCCGGGTTGAAGATATTGTCGCCTAAGCCGCCAAAAACGTGTTTGCCCAAAGTGATAGATACGACAGCCCCGATCACAACTATCTCCAGGGAAAGGGAGGGTGGAAGCGTCATCGCCAGCAGCAAGCCTGTGATGATGGCAGATCCGTCCCAGAGGGAATGCATTGGTTTCTTTCTGGCTTTAAGGAAAACGGCCTCTGTTATCAAACAGGCGGAAACAGAGAGTAGATAGATAAGCAGAGCTCTCATTCGGAAGAAATAGAATGAGGCCGCAATGGCAGGGATCAAGCTGACGATAACAGCATACATGATCTTTGGTACAGAGTCTTTTCCTTTAAAATGAGGAGATGATTTAAGGATAAATCTGTTATTCGTCATCAGGCGCTCTTTTTTCTCTTTAAGTCAGTGATTTTATGCTTTCCCACTCTTAGCCAGTGAACCAGGGGAATCCCGGCCGGGCAGGAATACTGGCAGGAGCCGCATTCCACACAATCCATAATGCCCCGGCTTTCCGCTTCGGACAGATAGCCTAATTTACTGTATTTCATAAGCTGGGTAGGGACTAAGCCCATGGGGCAATAACTGACACATCGGCCGCAGCTTATGCAGTTATATTCGGTTATCTGCTCCGGCTCAGCCCAGGCCAGGATACCGGAAGTTCCTTTAATAACCGGAACATCGGCTGTCCCCTGGGCAAGGCCCATCATAGGCCCGCCCATGACTAGAATATTTGCGCCATCCTGCAAACCACCGCAATAGTCGATAGCATTTTGAAAAAGAGACCCTATCCGGACTATTAAATTTTTTGGGGAAGTGATTCCGGCTCCGGACACAGTCAGGGCTCTCTCATAAAGGGGTTTTCCCGCGGCTACAGCATCCCAGATCGCTTTGACAGTACCGACATTCTGCACTACTACTCCCACATCAAAAGGAAGCCCTCCTCTGGGCACTGCCCGTTTTAGCAGGGCAGAGATGAGGTTTTTCTCAGCGCCTTGGGGATATTTTGTTTTTAACAGCGAGATTTCCAGAGGAAAAGCATAATTTTTCTTCTGTAAGAGTTTGTAAACATCTTGTTTGTTATTTTCAATACCGAGAATAATTTTTTCTGCGCCGGTGGCAATCCGAACCAGCTCTGCTCCTTTAATAATATCATCGGGATATTCCAGCATCAGCCGGTGGTCGGCTGTAAGCACCGGTTCGCACTCACATCCGTTGATTATGATCGTGTCAATAGGTTTGTCTTTGGGAGGAGACAGCTTTACTGCAGTAGGGAACGCTGCTCCACCGAGCCCGACAATGCCAGCATCTTTGACTATTTGGCGGATTTTTTCCGGATTTAATGACAAAGGATCTTTGTGCTCTTTGATATCAGGAAAAATGCGATCCTCGCCGTCATTGGAAATTATAACTGCAGGAACAGGATTGCCCAACGGGTGATTGTAATTTTCTATTTTAATCACTTTTCCGGAGACACTGGCATGAACACAGGCGGAAAAAAACGATTTGCTCTCTCCGATCTTTTGCCCCATAAGGACTTCATCTCCTTTTTTGACGAGAGGTTCAGCGGGGCTGCCAAAATGCTGATGTAAGGGTATGATTACTTTTTCTGGAGCTGGAAGCGGTTGCAGAGATTTATTGCTGGTTGCTTCCTTTAATTCCTGCGGATGTATACCATTATGAAACGTCTTCGTTTTCATTATTATATAAACAGAGTGAAATTTTAACTCCTAAGTGTATTAATTCTAGGCTGCCTTTGTCAATATATAAAACAACCAGAGTTCCCCCAATTTTTTAAACTTACAGGTGATGTAAAGCCTGAATACGGGTAAGTCCCTGCTAAAGACAGGGATTTCCCCCAGCGGGAAAATCCCTTCCTGTCCTCACAACGCTCTCCTCGAGATTCTCTCGAGGAACCAGGCCCGCGTTGTTGCGGATGGCTTTCTCTGGGATTTACCAGTATCCAGGCCCGCTCTTGAGCTTATGCTTTTTAGCGCCTTTCCTTAAAAAAATAACTTCCCACTTATTATTTATTATAAATTGCTGAAAAACTTATGTTTATACGAAAATGAACGGAAATTTTGGGGGAACTCCTGAAAAAACAAAACGTGGCCATGACGATAATAATAAAGCTTTGTATTTTATCTTAAAGTGCTGTAATATATTAATAAAATACTTTGGAAATTATCGGGGATTTAGAATGAAAGTTACTCTTAAAGAAGTAAAAAACAAAAAAGAGCTAAAAAAGTTTATCTATCTGCCGGAAAAAATCCATAAAGATCATCCTAGTTGGGTACATCCGATTTATATGGATGAAAAAAAGTATTTTAACTCCAAGAAAAACAAGGGTTTTAAATACTGTGATACTAAGCTTTTGCTGGCTTATAGCGGCAATAAAATAATCGGCCGTATTATGGGAATCATTAACCAGCGGTACAACCAGTTTAGAAATGAGAAAACAGCTCGATTTGGTTATTTGGAAACTTGGGAAGACGAAGAAACAGTGAAAGCACTTCTGAGTAGTATTGAAAGTTGGGCCCGGGATAACAAAATGGAAAAAATCGTGGGCCCTTATGGATTTACTGACCAGGATCCCGAGGGTTTCCTTATTGAAGGTTTTGAGAGTCCTGTGACTATTCCAGGGTATTATAACTTTGCATGGCTGCCGGGTCTGGTAGAAAAACAGGGCTATAGCAAAGATATCGATTATTTTGTCTATAAACTCGCTATTCCTAAAGAGTTTCCCGAGTTTTACAAAAAGATCTATGAGAGGATTATGCGAAAAGGATCGTTTGAGGTTATAGAATTTAGGAAACGGGCAGAACTGAAGCCCTGGATTACACCGGTTCTGAAGTTAATGAATGAGTGTTACTCTCAAGGTGATATTTATGGATATACCCCCCTGGAAGAAGAAGAGATGCAGGATTTGGCCAAACGGTACTTGCCTCTTCTTGACCCAAGGTTTGTTAAAGGAGTTAAAAGAGGGGATGAAATTGTAGCTTTTATTGTAGGGATGCCTAATTTTGCAGAAGGAGTACGTAAAGCCAGGGGAAGGCTTCTCCCTTTTGGGATATTCCGGGTCATGCGGGCGGCAAAAAAAACAAAGCAGCTGGATTTATTACTAGGAGCGGTTAAAGAGAAATACCGCGGCCGCGGCTTGGATGTTTTGATGGGAGTAAAGATGCTTATGTCTGCCCATAAGGCTGGCTTGGAATTGATTGATACCCACCATGAAATGGAAACGAATACCAAAGTTCGGGCGGAGATGGAAAAGATGGGAGGGGTGATTTACAAGCGCTTCCGGGTATACCAAAAACAGTTATAAGAATAATCTAGGTTAACAACCTGGATTATGCACCTGAATTATCACTTAGCGTCGGCCCAATTAACTCCCCATCCTATGTGTACTTTAAGAGGTACCTTTAGGGGCAAAACATTTTCCATTTTTTTCCGAACCATTTCTTCGATTGTGTCATATTCCGTTTTCGGAACTTCAAAGACTAATTCGTCATGGACCTGCAGGACCATTTTGGTTTTCAGTTGATTTCTCTTGATCTCCTGCCAGATTTCAATCATTGCTTTTTTTATCAAGTCAGCCGCAGTCCCCTGGAGGGGAGTATTGAGTGCGATGCGTTGTCCTGCTTGACGGGTGAGTTTGTTTTTTTGTTTAAGCTCTGGGACCTGCCGTTTTCTTCCAAATAAGGTTTCGGAGTATCCTTTTTCTTCGGCATCCTTAACACATTTGTCCAGATATTCTCGCACTCTGGGATATCTCTCAAAATAAAGGTCAATGAATTTTTGAGCTTCCGAGTTTGAGGTGTTTAGTTCTTTCGCCAGAGAAAAAGCGGAAGTGCCGTAGATAATACTGAAATTAATAATTTTGGCTCTCTGTCTGAGTTCGTTTTCAAATAGGGATGATTTTTCACGAAAAACTTGATTGGCTGTTTCCTGATGGATGTCCCGGTTTTGGCGGAAGTTTTCAATTAGAGTGGGGTCCCCTGACATATGAGCAAGAACCCTAAGTTCTATTTGAGAGTAATCGGCTGACAGAAACAGATAGCCGGATTCCGGAATAAATGCCTGCCTGAATCTTGGCCCCCAAGATCCCCGGGCTGGAATGTTTTGAAGATTCGGGTTGCTGCTGGAAAGTCTTCCGGTGGCGGCAACAGTTTGGTTATAAGAGGTATGAATCCTTCCTGTTTCCGGATTGATAAGCTTAGGAAGGGAGTCCGCATAGGTGGATTTTAACTTGGAGAGCTTTCGGTATTCCAGCATATATTGGGCGATAGGATAGTCTTTGGCTAATTTTTGAAGGACCTCTAGATTAGTTGAATATCCCCGGGTTTTTTTTGTCTTTTTTGAGGCCGGAAGTTTTAATTTATCGAAAAGAATCTCAGCCAGCTGCTGGGGAGAGTTAAGATTAAATTCCTCGCTGCTGTGTGCATAGATTTTTTTCTTAAGCCTGTTTATGTGTTCCTTTAACTCAGCGGATATTGCGGCCAGCACCTTTGTGTCTATGCTGATTCCCCACATCTCCATGTCGGCCAAGACTTCAATAAGTGGAAGTTCAAGCTCTCGATAGAGGCTATCGAGGTTTTGTTCTTTTACTCCCGGCCAGAGGATTGAGCTGAGCTGAAGGGCCAGGTCAGCATCCTGGCAGGCATAGGGGGCTGCGCGCTCGATCTCAACAGCATTCATGGTAACTTCATTTTTCCCTTTTCCCACGATTTCATTATAGGGAATAGGGTCGATATGAAGGTATCTAAGAGATAGCCGGTTTAAATTATGTTGTCCCCAGTTTGGCTCTGTAAGGTAGGAAAGGAGCATTGTGTCCAAATCGATCCCTTTGAGGGTGATCCCCTCCTTTTTAAGGACTATATAATCATATTTAATATTCTGCCCGATCTTTTTTATCTTGGGAGAAACGAGGACGTGCTTTAGGCGTCTAAGGGCGGTTTTCAGGGGCACTTGAGCTGGAGCTCCTGGGTGATCATGCCTAAGAGGAAGGTAGTAAGCCTTACCAGATCGAGTAGCAAATGACATGCCGACCAATCGAGCCTGGTTAGGGTAGGGACTGTCAGTCTCTGTATCCAGGGATACGAAGCCTGTTTTGGAGATGTCAGTAACAAGCCTTTGTAAATCTTCTTCTGTAAGAATGGTCGTATAGTTCTTTTCCCTGGCGTCTAATTTTTTCATATAGGCGGAGATCAAGGAAGAGAATTCAAGCTCCTGCAGTAAAGGGATCAACATTTTGTAATCTGGCTCTGTTATGGCGAAATCTTCCAGCTCAAAATTGAACTTAATGTCTTTCTTGAGTGTGGCCAGTTTTCGGCTGAGCTTGAGCAGATCCAGGTTTGCTTCTATTTGTCTTTTTACCCGGGGATTTTTTATCTGATTAAGATTTTGAGTAAGATTATCCAAGGAACCGAATTGGGAAAGTAGTTTTTTTGCAGTCTTTTCCCCGATACCGGGGATCCCCGGAATATTGTCACTGGGATCTCCCCATAGAGTCAAGACATCGACGACTTGGGAAGGAGAGGCTCCGAAGGAGTCCTTAATTGCATTTGCATTTAAATAAATATCTTTGGCTGGATTAAATATGGAAATTGAAGGATTGACTAGTTGAAATAAGTCTTTATCAGAAGATACTATTACAGTATGTATCCCTTTTTTTTCAGCCAAACCGGCCAGGCTTCCTAATATGTCATCTGCTTCAAAGCCTGGTTTTTCAAAACAGGGGGTGTTAAGGGCCTGTAATACTTTTTTTAGAACCGGTACCTGTGTGACTAGGTCTTCAGGCATTGGTTTGCGGTTGGCCTTATAGTCAGAATACATTTTGTGCCGGAATGTAGGTGCTTTTGTATCGAATACAATTCCAAGATATTTTATCTCCTCTTTATCATTAAGTTTTTTTAGGGTAGTTAAAAATCCATAAATTGCATTGGTAGCAAATCCTTTGGAATTTACGAGCTGCCGTATCGCATAGTAGGAACGGTAAAGGATTGCATTGCCGTCGATTAAAAATAATCTTTTTTTCTGCAATTTGTTTTTAACCTGAACTATTCATAAAAAATGTTGATATATATAATATAAACTAAAATGCAAATTGTAAATTGCTTCATTGTTAAAAATTAGCAAATTGAAAGATGAAATTCAGGTGAATTTGGATTATTCACGAGTCGAGGTTGCAGTAGCTAGGAAAAAGCGGAAAATAGCAAATGGAAAATGGGAAAACCGTAAAATGTGCATTGTAAAACGTTATCTTAAAAGATTTGTATATAATGAAATTTAGGTTAAAGGTGGTCGAATTTCCCTTCCTTGATTTCTTTAATAACTGCATTGTGCTGTTCTTTGATAAGCTGCTGGATTTTTTCTCCCAGATTTTTGTAGTTGAGGAGGGAAGTATAAAAATATTTTTTTGATGTAAGCACTCTGCCTGATCTATAAATAGTAGATTCTATATAATTAGCACCGCGCCCTTTATCCTGGGTCTGAACATGAAAGAGCTTCTCTTTATGTTTGACTTCAGTATTATAACCTGACATGTTAAAGATTCCTCGGCTGGATATCTCAATTATACTCCTTCCAAAAATTAATTCAACATATGCTTGCATAAAGTTCACAGAACTTGGCTATGGGCTAAAAGAATCAGGTCAACTTGCCTAAATTATTCACGAGTCGAGGTTGTCGCAGATGCAAGGCACAGGGTGCGCAGCTGTGGTCCTTCACCGCAAGTGCCCTGTAACGAAGCAGATGCGGTAAGATCGGCTCGCCTGAAAGGTAAAAAGTGCCAATGATAAAATTAGGTATTCTTTTTTTTGAGTACATCATTGGCAATTTTTATGAATAGTTCAGGGTTTATTGACAAAGGAAAGCAAGATGTTATAATAGAGTAACTTTTTTTGAGGTATAAGATGTTAATTGAAATAGACAGATTGCCCCAGGAAGGGCTAAATGTTAGCAAACAGTACGAATTTATTTCTGTTGAACTGTTGGAAGAAGATGCTGAGTTTCTGAATCCGGTTCATACGAATGTTTTTATTAAAAAAAGCGGAGACGAAATATTTATTAAAGGCGAGATAAAGACTTGTATTAGCTTGACTTGCTGTCGCTGCTTGTCCTCTTTTGATTTTAAGATTGATTCTGGATTTGACCTTGTCTATCTTCCTGAAGAGTTGGACATCAATAATGAGCAGTTGGATGAAGAAGATGTAAAGAAATTATTTTATCATAGCCGCAAGATTGACTTAAAAAAAATTATCATGGAGCAGTTGAATTTTGCCCTTCCGGTAAGGCCTTTGTGTTCGCCTGATTGTCAGGGAATCTGTCCTGTATGTGGCAATATTGTCAAAAAAGGAAAATGTTCCTGCGTGGCGAATGAAACTGACCCGCGCATGGATAAATTTAAGATATTTTTAAGAGATAAGAGATAAATGGCTAATCCAAAAAGAAAACACTCTCATGCAAGAACAATGAAACGAAGGGCACATCATGCCCTGGAGGTTCCTTCCCTTTCCTTGTGTCCCAATTGCGGAAATCCAAAGCTGCCTCATCGAGCTTGTCCTGACTGCGGATATTATAAGGAGCGTCAGGTACAAGAAGGGAGAGAAGAATAAATCCGAGGCATGTATGAAAGTAGCTGTTGATGCCATGGGAGGAGACTTCGGTCCAGAAGTAATTGTAGCTGGAGCTCTTGCTGCTTCCCGGGAATTTGACTTGGAAATAGTCCTGGTGGGTAATGAATCGATTATTCAAGATGCTATCAACAAATTTGATCTTAACAATGCCAGGATCGGCATTGTAAATGCCTCAGAGGCCATCGGTATGGGAGAAGGATTGCTTTCCTTTAGAAAGAAGAAAAAATCATCGATTCTGGTTGGCACTCAACTCATTAAGGAGAGAGAAGCTAATGCTTTTGTCAGCGCCGGAAATACCGGAGCAGTTGTCTATATTTCCAGAAAAGTACTGGGAGCTCTGGATGGAGTCGAAAGGCCGGCTTTGGCTCTATTGGTTCCCTCTTTAAAGGGCAAAACTCTCCTAACAGATGTGGGCGCCAATGTTAACTGCAAGCCTCGGCACCTTGTGCAGTTTGCTATTATGGGCCAGGTGTTTATGAAAAATGTTATGGATATAAAAAACCCCAGAATTGCGCTTATGAGCATTGGTGAAGAAGGAGGGAAAGGCAATGACCTTACCAGGGAAGTATATGCAAGACTGGAAGCTTCCCAGTTAAATTTTATTGGGAATGTTGAAGGAAAAGATCTATATTCTGGGAAAGCTGATGTTATTATTAGTGACGGATTTACTGGAAATATTGCTTTAAAAACTACCGAAGGAGTATTTGATAACTTTGCCCGCATGGCTCGTACTGAGATCATGAAGAATATATTTGCCAAGATCGGATATTTGTTGATGAAAAGGCATTTAAGAAAAATATATAAAAAAGTCGATTACGCAGAGTATGGCGGAGCGCATCTTCTAGGATTAAATGGTGTGTGCATTATCGGACATGGCCGCTCAAATCCTGTTGCAATAAAAAATGCAGTCAAGCTGGCTCGGGATTGTGTTGTAAATAAGATTCAGGGAAAAATTCAGAATGAACTGTCAAAATTTAAACCTGCTTTTATTAACCAAAAAGGATAATGGAATTTAAAGGAAAAACGTCTCTCGTAACTGGGGCATCCCAGGGAATTGGCGAAACAATAGCCCTTGAGCTCTCAAAAAGCGGGGCAGAGGTCTTCATGCTGGATGTTCAAAAAGAAAAATTGGAAGAGGCAGTTGAAAAGATACGGGAACGAGGAGGCAAAGCCACTGCTTATTATGCGGATGTTTCTAATACGGAACAAATATCTGAAGTCGTAAAAAGGATAATTCAGAATCATGAGCAGATTCATCATGTGGTCAACAATGCCGGGATAACACGGGACAATCTCTTAATGCGGATGAAAGAAGAGGAATGGGATTCTGTTCTTGCCGTCAATCTGAAGGGAGTGTTTAATATATCCCAAGCGGTTATCAGGCACATGATGGGTAAGAGATATGGGCGTATCGTCAATGTATCCTCGGTTGTCGGCTTGATGGGCAATGCCGGTCAAGCTAATTATTCAGCCTCTAAGGCTGGAGTCATTGGATTTACAAAGTCACTCGCCCGGGAGGTTGCATCAAGAGGGATTACTGTAAATGCAGTAGCTCCGGGATATATTGCAACTGCTATGACAAAAAATCTTCCGGATGCTGTTAAGCAAAAATTTGAGGAGATCATCCCTATGAAAAAATTTGGCATGCCGGAGGATGTTGCTAATGCTGTGAAGTTCTTATTATCTGATAAGGCAGCCTATATAACCGGACAGGTTTTGGGTATAAATGGTGGAATGCTTATGTAGCTTCTGCTTGAATATAGTTTCAAATTTAAATCAAGGAGGGAATAATGAAGAAAGACGAACTTTTTGCCAAAATTAAATCAATTGTAGCGGACAAGCTTAGTATAAGTGAGGACCAGATTACAGAAGAGGCTTCTTTTATTGATGATTTAGGTGCGGATTCTCTGGATACAGTTGAATTGGTCATGGCTCTTGAGGATGAATTCGATCTTGATATCCCTGATGATGAAGCGGAGAAACTGACTACGGTTGGTAAAGCCATAGAGTATGTTTTAAACACTGTTAAATAGCCAAAAGCTTGATTATGGACGTGTCTTATAATCCTTTAAAGGGACCTGCGATGCGGAGAGTTGTCATTACTGGGCTTGGTCTGGTTTCTCCCCTGGGAATCGGCCGGGAAAGCAACTGGAAGGCCTTAGTGGAGGGCAAAGGTGGAATTTCTCGCATATCACGCTTTGATACATCAGGATATTCCAGCAAGATTGCGGGAGAGATCAAAGATTTTGACCCGCTGGCTTTCATCGACAGAAAAGATGCCAGGAAGATGGATGCTTTTATCCAGTATGCTGTTGTTGCTGCGCAACTGGCAGTTGATGATTCCGGGATTAAACGGTCAGCTTTAGAGGGAGACCGCACCGGTGTTTATGTTGGCTCCGGGATAGGCGGGATTGGTACGATTGAAAACACCCATAAAACTCTGTTGCAAAAAGGACCGGGCCGCATATCTCCGTTTTTTCTGATTTCTTGTATAATCAACGAAGCTGCTGGCCAGATATCTATAAGGACAAAATCCGGAGGGCCGAATTCAGCCACAGCTACGGCATGTTCAACCGGCACTCACGCCATCGGCGATTCTTTCAGGATAATTGCCAGGGGAGATGCCGACATAATGATTGCCGGCGGAGCGGAAGCGCCCATTACTCCTTTAGGTGTTGCCGGGTTTTGTGCTATGCGGGCTCTTTCTGTGAGAAATGACGCGCCGGAGCAAGCGTCCCGTCCCTTTGAACGGGATCGAGACGGTTTTATTGTAGGTGAAGGCGCCGGGATCATTCTCCTCGAGGAGAGGGGGAGCGCTCTTAAGCGTGGAGCCGATATATATGCTGAAGTTATTGGTTATGGAATGAGCGGAGATGCCTATCATGTTTCTGCTCCACGGACAGATGGGGATGGAGCTTACCGGTCGATGAAGAGAGCTGTAAGAGATGCCGGCATAGACTTCGGAGAAATTGATTATATTAATGCTCATGGGACTTCAACACCCTGGAATGATAAAACAGAGACCTTGGCGATTAAACGTGTTTTCGGCAAGGATGCCGTAGGTCTTGCCATAAGCTCCACTAAGTCGATGACTGGACATATGCTGGGAGCAGCCGGGGGGATGGAAACCGCAGTTACAGCCATGAGCCTGAAGCATCAGGTGATTCCTCCGACGATAAATTATGAGAATCCGGACCCAGAATGTGACCTTGATTATGTTCCTAATAAAGCCCGTACTGCCGAAGTCAATTATGCCTTGACTAATTCGTTTGGTTTTGGGGGAACAAATGGCACTCTCGTCCTCAAGCGATGTGAGGAATAAGCGGCATTAATTATTCTTAAAATCTGTCAATATTTTAATATAGAAGTAGCCTGAATTATTCATAAAAAATGTCGATTATAAATAATATTACATCGAAAACAAAATGGTCAATCGAATCACTATCGGAATCAGTGTAAAATATTGACCTGTAAAAACTTGTCATACATATCGACATTTTTTATGAATAATTCAGGCTAATTGTCATTGCGACTGATTGACAGGAGGTTAATATGAATATTTTTGTTTTTGTGAAAAGAGTCCCTGATACTGAGTCAAAAATAAGAATTGACCGAGAGCATAATACTGTTATTGAAGAAGAGCTAAATTTTGTTTTAAGCCCGTATGATGAATATGCCGTGGAAGAAGCATTAAGGGTGAGAGAAGCTGCCGGTGGCAAGGTTACTGTGTTTTCTATTGGGCCGGATGAAGCTAAGGTCACATTAAAAAAAGCACTTGCTATGGGAGCAGATGAGGCTGTTTTAATTAAGGATGATGCTCCGGAAGCATATGATGGATTGAGGATAGCAAAAATAATATCTCGTTTGATAAAGGATAAATACCCGGATTATGATTTGCTGCTATTTGGCAAACAATCCGTAGGGGCAGACAATTCCCAGGTGCCAGCTATGGTAGCTGAAATTTTGGCTTTACCACAGGTCAATGTAGTCACGAAGCTGGATATCGATGATAATCAAGGCACTGCAATACGGGAGATCGAGGGGGCTGCCGAAAAAGTCTCCTTCCCTTTACCTGCAGTTATAAGTGCGCAGAAAGGATTAAATGAACCCCGCTATGAGACTTTAAAAGGAATCATGATGGCTAAAAGGAAAGAAATCCCCCTGATTTCCCTGCAGGATTTGGGTCTGACTGAGGAAGAACTTTTACCCCAGCTAGAGTTAATTAAAATGGATAATCCCCCAGCTAGAGAGGCGGGCAAAGTAATTGAAGAAGAACCTGAAGAAGCAGCTAAAAAGTTGGTAGAATTTTTACATAAAGAAGCAAAGGTCATATAGCCTGCACTATTCATAAAAAATGTCGATTATAAATATAGATTATATTGTGAACGAAATAGTAAATTGAGTTACTGTAGGAATCAATGTAAAATACTGATTAAAAAAGATGTATAATACATATCGACATTTTTTATGAATAGTGCAGGATAGTTGAAGCAAGGAGGAAAAGATGTTATTGGTTTACATAGAAGTCAGAGAAGGAAAAATAAAAAAGGCATCCCTGGAAACGCTTTCTGAGGGAAAACGGCTTGCTGATGAAATGAATATGGAAACAGCAGCGGTTTTTGTCGGATCCGCACTGGATGGCCTTGCTTCAGAAGCTTTTAGTTTCGGAGCGGGCAAGGTCTATATATTGGATAATTCTCTTCTTAGCCAATATTCCCCTTCCGGATATACAGAGGCTTTGTTTTCCCTGACGGAAGAGATAAAACCCAAAATATTACTTATGGCTGCTACAGCTATGGGCAGAGATCTGGCTCCGCGCTTGGCTGCTAAACTGGACGTAAGCCTTGCTTCCGATTGTACCCAGGTCAAAGTAAATAACGGAGAGCTCGAAGTTGTCCGTCCGCTTTTTGCTGGGAAAGCTCTGGCCAGCTTCCGCTTTAAATCTTCTCCGGTGATGGCAACCCTGCGCCCGAATGTATTTCCCCTGGCGGAAAAAACGGAAGGAACCGGCGAGACAATAAAGAAGGAAGTAGATGTTGGGGACGATAAGGTGAAAGACAGGGTTGCAGAGGTTGTCCGGGCGGAAGGAAACGAACTTGATATTAGTGAAGCTGAGATAATAATCTCAGGCGGTAGAGGCATGAAAGGCCCGGAAAATTTTGATATGTTAAGGGAACTTTCAGGTATTCTCCCTAATGCTGCTGTAGGAGCGTCCCGTGCTGCAGTTGACGCTGAGTGGATCGACCATCAAAATCAGGTCGGGCAGACTGGGAAAACGGTCTCTCCAGACCTGTATATGGCATTTGGCATCTCAGGTGCTATCCAGCACCTGGCAGGGATGACATCCTCTAAGTTTATTGTAGCAGTCAATAAAGATCCTGATGCTCCTATTTTTAAAATTGCGGATTTTGGTGTTATCGGCGATCTCTTCAAAATAATTCCTCCTTTACAAGAAGAATTGAAAAAGGTAGTTGAAGAATAGCCAGATTTGCCCTCTATTTCTTCCCCTATCTACTCTCCGGCCACGTTAAATTATTGCTGAGCCTACCCTTTTCTGCCTGAACTATTCAGTCGATTTTTCGTACTCTTGAATCGGAGTGACGTCATCGATCACATACATGCCCCTTCCATGTGTCGCGATGACCAGGGTCATATCACGGGGATGAACAATCAGGTCCCAGACATAGCAAGTGGGGAGGCCGTTGGCCAGCACATGCCATGAGCTTCCGCCGTCAATGGTCACATAGACTCCGAGGTCTGTTCCGATATAGAGGATATCTTTGTCAGTGGGATCTTCCCGGATCACGTTGACCGGGCCTCCGGGGATGTTCCCGGAGATGTCCATCCAGGTCTCTCCGCAATTGGTGGACTTATAGATATAGTCGGCGAAATCATCGTCCTTGCGACCGTTCAGCGTCAAATAGACCGTTCCCTCATCATATTTCGAGGCGACGATTCTCGAAACGGTTTTATTGTAGGGAAGTCCTTTGGTGATCTCCATCCAGTTTTTTCCGCCATTCATGGTGACATGAACCTTGCCGTCGTCAGTCCCGGCATAGATGAAGCCGAAGCGAAAGGGCGATTCCGAAATGGTCGTCAGGCATTGATGGGGGATGGCGTATTGCCTCTTCCCTACCATGCTAGGATCTTGATAGGACAGATCGGGGCTGATCTTTGCCCAGGTCTCACCCCTGTCTTCGGACCTGAAAAGATACTGCATGCCGTAATAGATTACTCTGTGATTGTGGGGAGAAATAATGATAGGTACCAGCCACTTGGTCCGCAGCTGGGGCTCGCCCTCTTTGGCCCTGGGATTGATTTTCGTGCTGACCCACATTCCGTTGAGCCCGGGCGTATACTCGGACCGGCTGAGCCTGTCGGTTTGCGATTTGGAAGCGGAATAAATGATATGGGGATTCGTAGGATCAATCGCGACATAGGTTTCCTCTCCGCCCGGAGCGACCTCCCAGCGAGTGGTCGGGCTCCTCTCCCCCCGCTTTCTAGGAAGCCCATAGCTGATATTGACCCGAAAAGTCGGGTGGTCCTGAACGGAGCCGTACACATTGAATGGTTTCTCCATGTCATAGGCCACATTGTAGAACTGAACCAGGTTCATATTCCTGTGAAAATCCCGCCAGGTCTCCCCGCCGTCATAGGAAATATTGACGCCGCCGTCATTGACGTTGACCAGATAGTTGGAATCATCGGGGCATATCCAGAGGCCGTGATGGTCGCCGTGCAGCTCGGGATAGCTGAGTCTTTGATAGGTTTTTCCGCCATCGGTCGATTTGGACAGGCTCAGGCCCATGATGTAGATAGTATCTTCATCGTTGGGATCAACCCTGATCTGTCCGAAAACCCAACCGTATGTTCCGCCCCATCCGTCCATATTGGGGCTCACTTTATTCCAGGTTTCCCCTCTGTCTTCCGATTTGTAGACTTCGGAGCCGATGAGCACGCGACCCGTCCTTAACCTCCCGTAAGGATCGCGCTCTCCTTTTCTGGGAAGCCGGCCGGGATTGTGGTTGTCAACAAAGACATAGAGTACGTTGGGATTGCTTCTTGAGATATCAATCCCGATTCTTCCCGTAAGTTTCGTGTCGGGCAGCCCCTTAGTGAGCTGTCTCCAGTTGTGGCCCCCGTCAGTGGTTTTGAAGATTCCGTCCCCCGGGCTGGGTATCGGATCGCTCCAGGGCCTGCGGATCCGGTTCCACATGGAAACGTAGAGTGTCTCGGTGTTCTCAGGATCCATGACCAGGTCCCAGGCGCCTATCCTCTCCGAGATATAGAAGATTTTTTCCCAGGTCGTCCCTCCATCCGTCGTTTTGAACACACCCCGTTCTTCATTGTCCGTCCATTCATGACCAGAGGCTGCGACATAGACAACATCCGGATTCTTCGGGTGGATAACGATCCTGCCAATCGTATAGGTGTCGGCAAGACCCATGTGATGCCAGGTCTTTCCTGCGTCGGTCGACTTATAGATGCCGATTCCTGCCACGGATGACCGGAAAATATTGGCCTCCCCGGTCCCGACCCACACAATATCCGGATTCGTGGGTGCGACAGCAATATCGCCGATCGAACCGGTTGGCAGGTCCTCCATGATCGGTTCCCAGGTGATTCCCGAGTTCATTGTTTTCCAGAGCCCGCCCGACGCTGCGCCCACATATATAGTATGTTTCTCGCCCCTGGGGACGGCGATGTCGGTGCAGCGCCCGCTGATGATGTCCGGCCCGAGGCTGCGCCATTTAAGATTCTGAAAGATCGATGTCCCCTTCATGGCCA
The DNA here is from genome assembly GCA_030612445.1 of Candidatus Aminicenantota bacterium. Classification (GTDB taxonomy): domain Bacteria; phylum Acidobacteriota; class Aminicenantia; order Aminicenantales; family Aminicenantaceae; genus JAUVXM01. The sequence continues at coordinate 2,144 of JAUWNW010000012.1, read as the reverse complement.
TATGCTCTTCGTAACTTTTCAGCCGCAGAAACGGGTCGGTCGACTCGATTCTGGCCTGAGCGGCCGCCACTAGTTGCGGAACTAAAAGAATTCCTAGGACAAGCAAACCCGGAACAAAAAGCCTCATTGAACGATTATAGATCTGTGAAGACGTCATGTCGCACCTCCTGGCAAATTGCTAATATATCACATATAAAATTTCAAATCCACTTCAGCCGAAATGCAGGAAAGGGGAGCAGAGAGGAAGATGAATTTATTAAAAGGACTGATTATTGCGATGAAACTTCAAGGGCCTTCTAAGATGGAAATCTATTTGATTGCAATGAGTTGTGTATGTCTGAGCGCAGGAAGATAAGCTATCTTCTCAGAGGAATGAATATATTACTACCGGAATAATTATACTGATCACCATACTGACCAGCACCTCTGCCGGTGTATGGCCTACGCTTTCTGCCAGCGTTGGGTCTTCTCCTCTCTCTTTTAAAAGTCTATTCAGGACTTTTGAATGCTCCTCGACAACTGAGCGGACATGCAGGGCATCATAGATAACAATAAATGATAAAACAAGCCCTATGCAAAATAGAAGTGAAAAGCCTGTTTCAAGAAACAAAGCAGAGGAAAGAGAAACAACAAGGGAAGTATGGGCGGATGGCATGCCCCCGCTTGTAATAATAGTGCTTTTGGTTAATTGGCCTTTTTTAAGCCAGGTGATTATAGGTTTTAGGATGTTTACTAAAGCCCAGCTGATAAAGATACTCAGGGTAAATTCTGTCATCTTCTACTCCATTGTGCTGTTTTATCTAACCTGAACTATTCATAAAAAAGTGGCGATGTTTTTATTATTATTTTCTTTTCAGCGATACACAAGATTTTTTCGATAATAATTATCTTAACGATTTTCTCGTTTTCATTTTTAATTTTAATCGCCATTTTTTTACCATTCAGGCGAGCCGATCTCTATGCATCTGCTTCGTTACAGGGTACTTGCGGTGAAGTACCACAGCCTCGCACCTTCTGCCTCGCATCTGCAGCAACCTCGAGTCGTGCATAATCCAGGCTAACTCAATTAGCACAGAAGTTCCCCATTATAACCTATTTCATTGTTTATTTACAGCGATTGGTTCAAACTACGTGCTAAGTGCTATTTTACTAAGCGTTAGTATCCAGTTAAGCCCAAAGAGGACGGCCAGCCCGATTATACTCCGGTCGAGATATCTTCCTGTACGGCTGAAGCGGAGTCCATATTTCGGGAAAAGAATCCATCCCAAGCGGAAAATAAATTGCAGCAGGATATAAGCTAAGGTTAACAGCCCCAGGCGGTGGTGAGAAAAACTGCTGATTATTTCTCCATGAGCAGCTGCAACGATCGACCGGGAGAGGCCGCATCCGGGACAGGGCAATCCGGTTAGATTATGGAATATACATGTATCCGGGAGGGGGATACTGCCTATTTTAAGATAGGGGCTCTCTGTCTTTGTCGGAGTAATTATAAAGGCGGCGGCAATAATGCCGCTGCAGATAATCAGGATAACAAGATGCGGGGCTAAGTCAGCCTTCAATCAAAGGCCTCTTTGACCTCAGGCTTCATCAGGACAACCAGGCACCAGATCCCGATAGGCAGGCCAATGATGCAGCAGGGGCTGATGCAGGGGATCATGGCCAGGATACTGGCGGCCACTGCCAAGCCCCAGTGTTTGAGATCCTTCATTTTTAAGGCGGCGTAGATGATCAACGCTGCTATAAAGATGTCGACGATGGAAAAGCCAAAAGCAAATGCGCCTTCGTAAAATTTTTCAATACCCCAGGGGATTTCTTTTGCCCAGTCTGAATATGCTCCGGCTATGGAACTTAAGCCTGTGCCGATGCTTAAGGCGATAAGAGTTCCTATGGAAAATATTGCTCCTATAATCCCAGTTAAAAGCAAGCCGATAAAAGGGCCGGTAATTTGATGGGCCGGATCGACTACTATTTGGGGAGATGCCTGTTTTTCACTCAATGTTCTCTCCTTAACTATTCATAAAAAATGTCGATATATATGATACATTTTTTTAAGCAGCATTTTACCCTGATTCTTATGGTGATTCAATTCACGATTTCATTCACAATGTAATATAAATTTGTAATCGACATTTTTTACCTTTCAG
>JAUWNW010000157.1 GCA_030612445.1 Candidatus Aminicenantota bacterium | reverse complement strand
AACTGATCGGTAAAATCTGGCGTGAAGGTAGTTTAACCAAAGCATCCGTGGGCCCGGAAGAAGTCGACCTGAGTCATCCGCTTGCAGGGATTATGGGAGCAACCAATGCAATTACGATAACTTCAGATACACTTGGTGATGTGACTGTTGTCGGTCCGGGGGCAGGGAAATTCGAAACTGGTTTTAGTATGCTGGTTGATTTTATTAATATCGCCAGAAAAATCTAAACTATTCGCGAGCCGATCTTACCGCATCTGTTTTGTTGCAGCGGATTCGCGGTGAAGGATGAAATTCAGGTGTGGCTTGTGCTCGCTTCAGCCACATAAGAATTTCATTAGATTTTAGACTTTTAACTAAAATTTCAAATTTTACTGCCTTTCCTGAAGTTCCTGTTTTTTCTGCTGATAAAGTTAGATATTGTTTTTTAATACAATATCGACATTTCTTATGAATAATTCAGATTAAAAAAAGGAGCGGAATATGGACTTCCACTCCTTTTTCTATAGTATAAAAACTACTTAATCTGTTCTTCGATCCAGTCTGATGTAACTGTTTTGGGCCTTTCAATAGGCAGTCCGAGTGCTCTGTCCCAGCAAAGTGAAGAAAGCACTCCCAGGGCACGTGAAACCCCAAAAAGTACGGTGTAGAAGTCATATTCAGTAATACCGAAATGAAGGAGCAGGCAGCCGGAATGAGCGTCAACATTGGGCCACGGGTTCTTTGCCTTGCCGTGTTCTCTAAGAATGTCGGGAGCGACTTCATAAATTCCGCTTACTACCTGGAAGATCTCATCATCCGGGCAGTGTTTGAGCCCAAATTCTCTCTGGGCCATATACCTGGGATCAGTTTTCCTGAGCACAGCATGTCCGTATCCAGGGATGACTTTTCCGGAATTCAGGGTGTCCCAAAGAAATTTGACTAATTCGTCTTTGGTCGGAACTCCGCCCAACTCTTCTTTTACATCCATGATCCAGCGCAGAACTTCCTGGTTGGCAAGTCCGTGAAGCGGTCCGGCTAATGCGGACATACCACCGGCTAGAGAATAGTAGGCATCAGAAAGAGTCGAACCTACTAGATGGGTAGTATGAGCTGAAGCATTTCCGCCTTCATGGTCACTATGGATTGTGAGATAGAGCCGCATAAGCTCTTTGAAAGTTGGGTTTTCCACGCCCATCATATGGGCCAGATTTCCTCCCCAGTCAAGATTGGGGTCTGCGGGAATATGTTCATCATTTTTGTAGGACTTGCGGTAGATATAAGCTGCGATCTTGGGAAGCTTGGCAGTGAGATTTAAGACATCATCGAACATGGGATCCCAGTACTCAGTTTTGGGCATTCCTTCTCTGTATTTTTTGGCAAAAATAGAGTCCTTTTGCAGGGAAGCGATTGCCGTAACAAACTGGGTCATGGGATGAGTATCTTTAGGGACGGCTTTCATAATATCGATGAGATAATCTGGAAGTTCGCTGCGTTTTTTCCATTCTTCTGTAATCTCTTTGACGTCGTCTTCTGTGGGGAGTTCACCAGTAAATAAGAGATAAAAAAGACCTTCTGGAAGTGGTTCTTCTCCGCCTGGAGCTTTGGGAAGTTTTTCCTGTAATTGAGGGATGTTGTAGCCGCGGAAACGGATACCTTCATACGGGTCAAGCGCTGAAGTTTCTGTGACGATGCATTTAACTCCGCGCATTCCGCCGTAAGCTTGTTGGATTGTGACTTCGGAAATGACTTTGTCCCCATGTTCCTTGATCAGGTTTTTCACCCGTTGTTGCATGGGGCCGAGTTTTGCTTGAAACTTGTCTTTTAGTGTCATTAATAGACCTCCTTGGTGTTTTTATAATTTTATTCCGCCCTTATTGTGACGGAAGAAAACTATATCAAAGTAACCTTGTGCTGTCAATATATTTGCATTAGAGTTGATTTTTGTTAGCATAATTGGGTATTATTGGATTAAAATTATTAGGAGACGAAACATGACCGGATTACTGATTTTACTGATTATATTTGCAGTTATTGTCGTCTTGGTGGTGGGAATATATAACGGTCTGGTTAGCCTGCGGAACCGAAGTGAAAATGCCTGGGCCCAGGTCGATGTCCAACTCAGACGCCGTTATGATCTGATACCCAACCTGGTTGAAACAGTAAAAGGCTATGCCAAGCATGAAAAAGAAACCTTTCAGAACGTTACGGAAGCCCGCTCAAAAGCGATCAACGCCGGAACAGTCAAGGAACAGGGAGGCGCGGAGAATATGCTTTCCGGGGCTCTCAAATCTCTTTTCGCTGTAGTAGAAAGTTATCCCGACCTTAAAGCTAATCAGAATTTTTTAATGATGCAGGAGGAATTGGCCGGCACAGAAGGCAAGATCGCCTATGCCCGTCAGTTTTACAATGATTCGGTTATGAAGTTTAATACCAAGCAACAGGTATTTCCATCTAATATTATCGCCAATATGTTCAATTTCCAGGAAAAAGAATATTTTGAGATAGAAGAAGCTGCAGCTAAAGAGCCGGTCAAAGTTAAGTTTTAACTATGTACGAACAGATCGCCAGCAATAAGCGAAAATCAATTTTCCTGATATTTTTCTTTCTGGTCCTTATTGCTGCCCTCGGTTGGGTATTCGGACAAATAACTGAATTCGGCTCCTATGCCCTGATCCCGGCTGTGGTTATTGCCCTGCTTATGACCTGGGGAAGCTATTATTATAGCGATAAAATCGTCCTGGCTGTTAGCAAGGCGAGGCCTGTGTCTAAGCAGGATTATCCCTATCTCTACAATATTGTCGAGGGTCTGGCTCTTGCAGCCGGCCTGCCCAAGCCCCGCTGTTATGTGATAGATGATACTGCTCCCAATGCTTTTGCTTCCGGCCGCAATCCGGAAAATGCGGTTGTTGTGGTAACTGAAGGCTTGCTGATAAAACTTAACCGGGCTGAACTTGAGGGTGTTATTGCGCATGAGATGTCACACATTAAAAATTATGATATCCGGGTTCAGACTCTGGCAGTGGTTATGGTTGGGGTAGTAGTGCTGCTGAGTGACTGGATCCTCCGGAGTTTTCTGTGGGGAGGAAGAAGAAGGCGCAGCAGTGATAAAGGCAGCGGTAATGCCGGAGCAATATTGATTATTGTAGCTCTTGTGCTGGCTGTTTTGTCTCCATTAATAGCGCAGTTGATCAAAATGGCGGTATCACGAAAACGGGAATTTTTAGCCGATGCCAATGGCGCCATGCTAACGCGCTACCCTCCCGGGTTAGCTTCAGCTTTGAAGAAATTATCAGCAGATAAAGAACCCCTGGAAGTAGCTAACAAAGCTACGGCTCACATGTATATTATCAATCCGCTTAAAGACCATAAAGGGGGCGCTGGCATGGCTAAACTATTCAGCACTCATCCTCCTATTGAGGAACGCATTGCAGCCTTAGAAAAAATGTGACCTGGATTATGCACGAGTCGAGGTTGCCGCAGATACGGAAAAGCAGAAAAAACAGGAACACCAGGAAAAACAGAAAATGGTAAATGGTAAATGGTAAATGGAAAAAACCGTAAAACGTGAATTGTAAAACATGAAGCGTTATGTTAAAAGATTTGTATCTTATGAAATTCTGATGTGGCTGAAGCGAGCACAAGTCACACCTGAATTTTATCTTTCACTGCGAATCCGCTGCAACAAAGTAGATGGGGTAAGATCGGCTTGCTCGTAGAGTAAAAAATGTCGATTATAAATAGAAATTGCCTTGTGAACGAAATGGTAAATTGAGTTGCTGTAGGAATCAATGTAAAATACTGATTAAAAAAGATGTATCATAAAGATCGACATTTTTTATGAATAGTTCAGGTAAATAATGAGTTGCATATATTGCTAAATATAATTATAATTATTTAACCCTTAGGTGGGGTCGTAGTTCAGTTTGGTTAGAACGCCGGCCTGTCACGCCGGAGGTCGCGAGTTCAAGTCTCGTCGGCCCCGCCAGATATAACCCTGATATTTAACGCTTTATATTGTTTTATCCTTTCAACCCAATTACCATAATTTCAGCGTTTTTCAACTGAATCTGTCACATATTTGGCACATGGGGAGGAGTCTATCTGATGGATAGAGCGTCTGACTACGAATCAGAAGGTCGGGGGTTCAAATCCCTCCGGGCGTACCAGGTTTACCCTGGGAGTTTATTGTTTTCCTTTCAATTCTAATACTATAATTTCAGCGTAATTCAGTCAAATCTGTTACACCACGGTGACACGGGGAGAGGTCTATTCTAATTGACATCAAATTTTAACTGTGATATAAAAATTGAGCGGGAACTTAAGAAAATTTCAGAAGATAAGGGAAATTGTAAATTCAAGAGGGAGATATCATGAGTTTAATGACTGAGTACATTAGTAAAAAATTAAGCACTTCTGACTTAGAATCTGAATTGTTGAAATTAATATCACAATACAATAAACTGAGGAATACATATTTACTTGTATATGCTGCTGCGATTGGAAAACCTATCCCTAATATTCTATTAGAGCAAGCAGACTTTTATGTAATTCATGATCTTTTAATTGATAAAAAGGACCTTCAGAAAGTTGATATATATATCGAAACTCCAGGGGGAAGCGGCGAGACAGCGGAAGAAATAGTTAAATGCTTACATCATAATTTCGATACAGTTTCCTTTGTGATATCTGGTGAAGCTAAAAGTGCTGGCACACTTGTTGTGTTATCTGGCAATGAAATTTTAATGACTGAAACTGGGAGTCTAGGACCGATTGACGCACAAATGAAAATTGGACGTTCATTGGTGTCGGCATACGACTATATGGAATGGATTAATGAGAAAAGGGAAGAAGCAGACAAACAAGGCCAATTAAACCCATTCGATGCTATTATGATTGCACAAATTACTCCAGGTGAATTACGTAAAGTATTTTATTCATTAAAGTTTGCTGAAGATTTGGTAGTTCAATGGTTGACAAATTACAAATTCAAAACATGGACTGTTACAGAAACCCGTAAAATTACTGTAACTGAAAAAATGAAAAAGGATCGAGCAAAAGAAATTGTTAAGAAGTTAATAGACCATTCTAGATGGAGATCACATGGAAGGTCAATAAAGATAAATGATTTAGTAGAAGATATTAAGCTGAAGGTAACTAGAGTAGATGATGACCCAAAATTGTCTGAGATTGTATACAGAATTCAAACAGTTTGCAGGCTGCTTTTTGATACGACTACTGTTTTTAAGATATTTGCTATTGAAGACAACAAAATATTCAGAACTGCTGTTGCTACTGGGGGAACTATTAGCATGCCAAAAAAACAGTCGCCTGATGTAATTACATTTATACAGAAATGCCCAAAGTGTGGTGAGGTTCATAGAATATATGTAAAATTTGCACTAAACCCACAATTTGATGTAGAATTTAAAAAGAAAGGGTTTAAGCCTTTTCCAAAAGATGCTAAACTTAAATGTAATTGCGGCTTTGAAATAGATTTATCAGGAATTAAGAACCAAATTGAAATACAATCAGGAAGAAAAATCATAGTTTGATAAGGAGGGCAAATTATGGAACTAAAGAAGCAAAAATCGATACAAAAAGAAGAGAAGACAATATTAACATTTTTAAAACGAACCAGAGAAGGTAAATACGTAAAAATTGATAAAAGTTTACTATCCTATCCCAGATATAAAGAACAAACAGACGAATCTTATTATGAAGATGAATATTTCTATGGACTTAGATAAGGTAGGAATGTAATAAAGGACAAAAGACAGCACAAAGAGGCACAATTTTTTAAATCTTATCAGTTTTCGCTCTATCTCAATAATCCCCAAAATACATACTAAATCCATATCTTTTAGGAAACAGATTCCTAACAGGTGTCTGTAACTCCACGACTCAAAAATCAAATAAATGCAAGTCCCATGCCAAAATCTGAAATCCCAGGCCGCGCTCCGATCCCCGGTTAACAGATACGACGCTATGCTTAGAGCAGGGAGCGGATTATAGCCTCATTAGATAGGCGTGCTTATTCCGGTTAATCCGGCCACCGATTCCGGAGTTATCCGGCCACTAGTTAGAGCGAAGCGACGCTGTTGTTTCATTATATCACCTTGTGGCCGGAATGAGTCAATGGAGATTTACGTTTTCTCATAGATTCTCCTT
>JAUWNW010000090.1 GCA_030612445.1 Candidatus Aminicenantota bacterium | reverse complement strand
GCAAATAAAGAGAATACTAAATTATGAATGGGGATATGCCCCCCATTTTTCGCACCCCTTTTGAGATTACGCGTCCCTGCCATGTTAGAGAAAAGCTTATCGAATTTATACAACAAAATTATCCCGATAGTTTACCGAAATTACGTGCATCATTCTAGCAGCTACCTGGCAAATAGGTGAGTCTATGAGAAACCACGTATCATATCTCAATACAATTGGTTCAATCTTACGAACGCATATAGCATATAAAATATTAATTCTTTTGCTCTTTGCAAGCTTAGCAACCTTTTGTGGATGTAACAAAAAGCCGCTTCAGGATATTACGTTCGCTGTTGGTGGTGCGCCGGCAGAGTTGGATTTTTGGCAAAAACTTATCACAGACTTTGAGGGGCAAACGGGCATCAAGGTGGATCTATTACGACAACCTACCGATACCGATCTAAGAAGACAGGGACTTATTACATCTCTTTACTAGAAAAGAGATGGATTGAAAACTCATAAACGGGAATATATCTCTTGAGTAGCTGTGGCCAGCCATTCTCCTTTAAGACTCTAATCAAATGAGATCAGCTGGGAGTGCAAAGGCTGTTATTAAGAGCAAATAGAGCCAAGTCGTAATAGATCTTTTGGATCGGGGAGTTAGGGGGAGATTATAGGCTGTTTAAGATCTCGAAACACTCTTTCTGTGACATTCCAGCTGTTCGCATATTGGATTTATAATATCTATCCCTATCTCGGAATATTTAGGAATTATGATAGGCCTACCAACATCTTCTCTATTCATAATAATGTGACTGCCTTTCTCTCGATTTTGAACAAAGCCAGCCTTTTTAAAAATCTTAACAAGAGTTTCATAATGCTGAGGGGTTAGCCTTGGCATTGTGGCAGGTGTTTGTCGATAATAAAAGGAAGAGGGACTTCAATTTTAGGAGAAGAATCTGGACTAAAATTTATTTAATTTTTCCAGTTGTTTTTCTTCTCCCATGATAATCAAAATATCGCTGTCTTTTATGACAAAATCCGATCTTGGGATAAATGTCGTTTTGTCAGGAATAAGCTCTTTTATTACAATTACCTGAATGCCATATTTATTTCTCAAATCCAGGTCTTTTAAACTCTTGCCGATAAATTTTTTAGGCGGAGCGATCTCTTGAATGCCAACGCCAGCAATAAGAGGAAGGTACTCCAGCAGATTGGGACAGCTTAATTTCAGACCTGTCTTTACTGCCATATCTTTCTCCGGATAGATGATGTCGGTTGCCCCTACAGATTCTAAAATCTTCGCATGGTCATCTGTCAAGGCCATGGCTACGATACGCTTTACTCCTATTTCATGGAGATAAAGAACTGCAAGGATTGACGCCTCCATCTCCGGCCCTAGGCTTACCACGGCAATATCCATTTCTTGAACTCCCAGAGCCACAAGATTCTCCCTGTCTGCGCCATCCATGAGCACAGCATGTGAGACAAACGTTTTAACCTTATCAATCTTTTCTTTATCCTGATCCACAGCCAGGACTTCATTTTTCTTCTCATAAAGAGTCTTGGCCAAGTTGATTCCAAAACTTCCAAGACCGATAACTGCAATTTTCATGACTAAAACACTCCTTCTTTCTTTGAAACAAATTAGTTTAAAGCCGAGAAAACCTCAAAAAATACTTCTCTCATGCTCATCCCTGGCTGTGTAAGAAAAAGGATAAACGATGAAAGGAAGATAATCCCTATGGCTAGAGAAACAACCATGAAGGCTTTCATCACCAATTCAAGGGGAAGTGTCCTGTAGAAAAGACTAACGGAATCCCTGGCCACGATTTTAGACCTGATAAAGGTCACAATGACACCGATTGTGCTTGTCTTAACGCCTCCTCCTGTAGAACCTGGAGAAGCCCCTATAAACATCAGAGAAATCAAAAGAAATAGTACAGCAAAACTCAACGTGTTTAAATTCATGGTGTTGAATCCGGCTGTCCGGGCAGTAATTACTTGAAAAAGGGAGGAAGCAACAGAACTGTCCCCACCAATATGGCCACAACAAAACTTATTACGAGGAACTGGGCTGGCTGAAACCTTCTTTCTCCTCTAATAGTATTCTCTCCTTGCTGTATATTCTTTATATTTTTTCCTTCTGCCTTTGACTCAAATATCAAATTTATTACTTAACCGAGACTTTGTCAAATACATCCAGTCTATTCGGTCTGTTCCATCTATTAGTCAGTTAATCTTCCATGAAGAATGAAACGGGGAAACGGAGAGCGGGAGAGGGAAATGTGTTCGTTCAGATACATTAGTGCCACATTTAGATAAATATTTATGCTAGAACCTGAATCACAATGAGTATAGGACCTACAAGTAAATACAGTTTGATCCATACCAAAGGCAGATTATATTAATTCAATTGTCCGGCAAGGGACTATCATATACATTATTTTTTTTACAAAAAGACATTTTTTTAGGAATTGTTCAGACTCGACGGAGTATCAGAATAGTATAACTTGATAAACCTCTCCTGGACATTAAAGGACCAGTGGACATCCCGAATAAAGTTAGCCGCCTCCAAATATTTTTTTGCTGATATAAATTCCACCAGCTGCTGATGCTCTTTAATGGAAGACTGCTCCCATTGCTTTACATACACTCCTCGACGTGGAAAATCATATAGCCGTTTTTTTAAAACATCTGCTGTTTTTCGGAGCATATTATTTCCGGACAACTTCAAAAATACATCATGAAATTTCAGATTTTTATCATAATAATCACTGAAATCGTCTTTCTCTATCGCCTTCTTCATACCTTCATTTAACTTTTTAAGCTTGTCCACTTCCCTCTTGCTTATAGTGCCGGAGGCAGCGATTATCGCTGTACTTTCCAATGCTCCAAGAATTTGATATATCTCTCTGATATCCTCAACTGTCAGGATATTCACAAGCACTCCCTTACGAGCCATAATATTTACAAAACCCTCCATCTCCAAGCGGATAAGGGCATCTCTCAAAGGAGTCTTGCTCACCCCTAATTTTTGACTTGTTACATTCATATCAATGACATCACCGGGCATAAGCTCTCCCTCTCTCATCTGAGACCTGAGATATTCATATACCTGATCTTTAAGGGAAGCTAAGTTTAATATGTTTTTTTTGGCCATATTAAATTTCTACACCTCAATCAACGAAAAATAAAACCCTTGCGCAATGGGTCATTAGGATCAAAGAAGAATTGATTCCTGCCGGTTATCGCAGCGCTGCCTTTTACTTCCGGAATAACTGCTGAATAAGAGCCGAATTCAGTTTTCTCCGCTACCCGCACCCTAAAGCAGGTCCCTATTATACTTTCAACTGTGATCCATTCTCCCACTTCAATATCTTTACGGGATAGATGGATAGCAACCCGGGCACTTAATCCGGTTCCTGTAGGAGAACGGTCCACTTCCCCTTCGGCAAAAACACAGACATTGCGGCTGTGATGGGCTGGATCTTCAGGCGGGCCTGTAAAGATAGTCCCGTAAAGAAACCCCAGGTCTTCTTCATAAGGGTGCTTGATAGTCAACTCATCCCTCACTGCATACTTGATGCGACGCCCAAGCTCTATTATGCTATTATAATCTTTAATTCCAAGTCCGATATTTAGCTCTTCCGCCCGGCAAAAAACATAAAATGCCCCGCCAAAGGCAACATCGTATCGAATCAGCCCTAAACCGGGGATGTTGATATTCCGGTCACTTTTATAGACAAAAGAAGGAACATTTAAAAAAGAGACTTCTTTGACTCGGCCTTTTTCCCTGTGGGCTGTAGCTGTTACCTGGCCTGCCGGTGTATCCATTTTCAAGACCGGACTGTCCCCTTTCCTGGTTACCATACCAGTATCCAGAGTCATATAGGCCAACGCGATTATGGCATGCCCGCACATAGTACTGTATCCTTCATTATGCAGAAAAAAAACTCCAAAATCTCCATCCGGAGTTACCGGGTCCGTAATCACAGCCCCGTACATATCAGCATGCCCTCTGGGTTCCCACATCAGTCCTGTACGTATAAAATCCAGATTATCCCGGAAATAATGCTGCTTTGCCAGGATAGTATCCCCAGGGATCTCCGGCAATCCGCTCGTGATCAAACGCAGTGGCTCGCCCGCTGTATGTGCATCCAGCGTAGTGATGATCTGCCAATCATGCGGTGGTTTCCAATTTGACAACACCTTCTCTCCTCTTTTATATTTCAATTTCTGTTCCTAACCCCAGCTGCTTCGCTCTCCGGAAAATAAACTCAGAAACGACAATATCAAACAAAGCCATGCCGACAGACTTGAACAGGCTCGTCCCGTTTTTTCCGGACTCATCTTTAATCTGGCCGGTAATAAGTTTTCCTAGAGAAAATACTTGTTCTTTCTTTATCCAGTTTTTTCCCAGCGGTGTAATAAGATCACCTGATTCTTTCCTGGCGGTGTCGGTGTCAATATACATCCGTTTCAGGAGCATAAAAAGCGCCTTGGGAAACTCCCTCATTTCCGGTTTATAGGAGCCGATACCTATAAAACACTTCCCTTCCAGTAATTTTTCTTCGTCAGGTAAAACAGGCTTTAAAGAAGTAGTCGTTGTTATCACCACCTGAGATTCCTTTAGCAGATGCTCTACTGATTTAACCTGAATGATATTTATTTTCGGAAAAGCCTTAGATAATTTTCGCCAAAAAGAAGCCATCCTTTCAGGGACTGTATCAAAAACAAAAACTGAAGAAAATTTTCTCTGGGAACATGCAGTCAAAACCTGACTGAATCCCTGAACTCCGGCGCCTACAACTCCAAGAGTATTAACTGTATCAGGAGTCAGATGGCGTATGCCGACACTTCCCACGGCTCCTGTACGCAAAGCCGTTAAGGCCGAACCATTCAAAACTGCCAGCGGCTCGCCTGTTTCTCCGCTATTAAGTATCATCAATCCGTTAAGGACAGAGACATTTTTCTCAGAATTTTTCGGAAACAAAGTAACAAGTTTTGTCCCTAGGCACTGGCGGGCAAAACAGGGCATAAGTAAAAGAGTGTTCCCATTGTAATCCACCTGAATCCGGTCAGGCATAAAAAAATCTTTTTTCTCATACAGGACCATAGCTGCTTCGGCTTCATCCACTACTTCTCTGGGAGCAGCAGCTTCAACAATATCTTTCTCGCTCAGATATAACACTAGATCTCCTTCCCAAGCATATTCATTACTATATCAAAAGAAATATGGTTTTGGGAACATTTTTTATTAAAAAAATTTACATCAGATCATTGTATAAAGTAACCTGAACTATTCAAATTCAATATGAAAGCATCTTGACATTAAGCCTCTGCTCTGATATATTAGATATCAGTTAAAATGGGAATAAAAGACGGAATCATATTTGATATCAAGAAATACGCTATTCATGACGGCCCAGGTATACGTACGACTGTTTTTCTAAAAGGATGTCCTTTACAGTGCTTTTGGTGCCATAATCCTGAGGGAATCAATCCCGATCCCGAACTTATCTATCAATCAAACCGCTGCCTGGAAGACTGCAGCGATTGTATCAGTGTATGTCAAAACGAAGCGCTTTCTAAACAAAATAATTCTATTTTTATTAACAGAAAAAAGTGTGCTCTATCCGGCAAATGTGCTGATATCTGCCCTACCGAGGCTCTCAGGATAATAGGCCGCAAGATCTCAGTTTTAGAATTGATCCTGGAGATCGAAAAAGATAGGATTTTTTTTGACCAGTCAAAGGGCGGCGTGACATTCTCAGGAGGAGAGCCACTTATGCAGCCGAAATTTCTCTCCGCTCTGCTGGAAGAATGCCAGAATCGAAACATCCATACAGTAGTTGACACCTGCGGATACACTCCTTTTAGAAATCTTGCTGAAATAAAAGACAAAGTCGATTTGTTTTTATATGATTTAAAAATTATGGATGAGAAAAAACATAAGGATATCACAGGAACTTCTAATCGAGTGATATTGGAAAATCTTAAAAATCTTTCCAAACTGAAAAAAAAGATCATTATCCGCATTCCGCTTATTGCCAACCTAAACGACACCGAAAAAAACATAAGACAAACAGCTGAATTTTTAAAATCTCTCGGGAATATCAAAGACATCAACCTTCTGCCCTACCATAAGATCGGAACCGGAAAATATAAAAACCTCAAAAGAAAAGCCTACGGGCCGGAGATCAAGACCCCGCTTGATGAAAAAATCAATAAAATCAAAATAAAGTTTACGAATTACGGATTCAATGTTAAAATCGGAGGGTAAAAATGAATAAACGGATCAAGAAACTAAGAGAAAAAAGTATAAATACTCATCCGTCCATTTCTGCGGAAAGAGCAAAGCTGCTCACAGATTTTTATCAAAGTGATGCTGCCAAAGGCGTTTCAAACCCGGTTAAACGCGCTTTAGCTTTTAAATATATAATGGAAAACAAATTTATCTGTTTTAATAAGGGAGAACTTATTGTAGGCGAAAGAGGCCCGTCCCCCAGAGCTACACCCACCTACCCTGAGATCACTGTACACAGCCTTAAGGATCTGAACATTCTGGACAGCAGGGATAAGACCTCATATTCTGTAGATAATAAAACCAGGGATATTTACCAGCAGGAGATAATCCCATTTTGGCAGGGCCGTTCTATCAGAGAAAGATTATTTCGCCAAGTCTCAAATGAATGGAAAAACGCTTTTGAAGCTGGCGTATTTACAGAGTTTATGGAACAGAGGGCCCCGGGTCACACCGTACTGGGCGGTAAAATTTATAGAAAAGGATTCCTTGTCTTCAAAGAAGAGATCAAAAATAGCATTGAAAACCTGGATTTTTTAAATGATCCGGAAGCATATCAGAAAAGAGAAGAACTCAAAGCAATGGATATTACAGCAGATGCGCTGATAATATATGCAAAACGCCACCTAAAAAAAGCAAAGGAATTGGCCCGCAAAGAAACTTCTGCAGAAAGAAAAAAAGAGCTGGAAAAGATTGCAAAGGTCTGTTCCCGCGTACCTGCCCAGGCACCCCGGGATTTCTGGGAAGCTCTGCAGTATTACTGGTTTGTCCATATAGGAGTTATCACCGAACTAAACGGGTGGGACTCATTTAATCCCGGCAGGCTGGACCAGCACCTTTATCCTTTCTATAAAAAGGGGCTGGAAAACGGAAATCTCAACCAGGAAAAAGCCAAAGAACTTTTAGAGGCATTCTGGATTAAATTCAACAATCAGCCCGCACCTCCCAAGGTAGGCGTTACCGCAGAAGAAAGCAGCACCTATACCGATTTTGCCCTTATCAATTCCGGAGGAGTTAAACCAGACGGCTCGGATGGAGTTAATGACCTGTCTTACATCATTTTAGATGTTATTGAAGAAATGCGGATACTCCAGCCCAGCTCTATGGTACAGATCAGCAAAAAAGGACCGGACCGCTTTTTAAAAAGAGCCTTAAAGATCATTAAAACCGGTTTCGGACAACCGTCTATTTTTAACACTGATGTGATCGTGCAGGAATTGGTCCGCCAGGGAAAATCCCTAGAAGATGCCCGCTGCGGAGGCGCTTCCGGTTGTGTTGAGACCGGAGCTTTCGGCAAGGAAAATTATACTCTTAGCGGATATTTTAACCTGGTTAAAATACTGGAAATAACCCTGCATAATGGCTTGGATCCCAGAACCGGCAAAAATATCGGAATTAAAACTGGAAATCCGGCTGATTTTGACTCTTTTGAGGAACTCTTTCAAGCATTTTCCCGGCAGGTCAATCACTTTATCAATATAAAGATCACAGGCAACAATATTATAGAAAGGCTGTATGCGGAATATATTCCGGCTCCGTTCCTCTCCCTGCTCATTGACGATTGTATCTTAAAAGGAAAAGACTATCATAACGGCGGAGCCCGCTATAACACAACCTATATTCAGGGCGTAGGTACGGGAACCATCACAGACACTTTTGCTTCCATCAAATATAATGTATTCGATAAAAAGCACATCACAATGGAAGAATTACTGGAGACTCTCTCTCAAAACTTTAAGGGAAAAGAAAACCTGCGCCAGAGATTTCTGAACAAAACCCCAAAATATGGAAATGATGATGATTACGCTGATGATATTATGAAAGCAGTATTCGAGGTTTATTATCAAGCTGTAAACGGCCGGCCAAACACTAAAGGCGGCACTTATAGGATCAACCTCCTTCCCACAACAGTACATATTTACTTCGGGCGGGTTACAGGAGCAACAGCAGATGGACGAAAAGCCTCACAACCTTTATCCGAAGGCATATCCCCGGTACAAGGGGTAGACCGTAACGGCCCTACAGCAGTAATAAAATCCGCATCCAAAATGGACCATATCCGTACTGGTGGAACCCTGCTTAATCAAAAATTTACCCCCAGCCTTTTAGAAGATGACGAAGGAATTGACAAGGTTGCCGGCCTGGTGCGTTCCTATTTCAGTCTGGACGGCCATCATATACAGATGAACGTGGTTACAGCCGCGACTCTGCTTGCTGCCCAAAAAGAGCCGGAAAAATATAGGGACCTGATCGTCCGGGTAGCCGGGTACAGTGATTATTTCTGCGACCTTAATGAAGATCTGCAGAATGAGATCATCAAACGGACAGAACACGAAGCAGCATGAAATTAGAAGTCATGTAAACCGGATAATCCAGTTAGTAGTTAGTAGGGATTTTAACAATGAAGCGATAATTCTTTAAAAATGAAAGAAGTAATATTTGATTTCGGAAGAAAGAGTTTCCCAATTCAAGTTCCGCAACATGCCGAAATTTTAAAAATGGGAACACCGACTAAAATCAAGGAGCCGGAATATGAAATCCGCCAGGCATTAAGGGCTCCGATAAACAGCCCTCCCTTGCAGCAGATAGTAAAAAACAAGCTTTCTGCAGAGCCAAAGGCCAATGCCGTTATTGTCATCTCCGACAATACCAGGCCTGTCCCCTATTCGGGAAAATCAGGCATCCTCTTTCCTTTAGTAAACGAATTGATCAAGGCCGGGCTCTCTATTTCACAAATTTCTATTCTGGTTGCAACCGGAACTCACCATTCTATGAACGAAAAAGCCCTCAGGGATATACTTGACCCCAGAATATTTTCTCTCGGCATCAAAATAATCAATCACGATTGCAGAGACAAAGCATCTCTTGTATGTATTGGAGAAACGGAGTTCGGAGGGAAGATATTTTTAAACCGTTTTTATATTGAGAGTGATATAAAAATACTAACCGGTCTGGTTGAAAGTCATTTTATGGCAGGAGTTTCCGGCGGGAGAAAATCCATTTGCCCTGGTCTTCTGGCGGAGGATTCGACCTATCTCATGCATGGAGCTCAGATCCTTTCTTCTCCTCAAGCAAAAGATCTAAGCCTAACAAACAACCCGGTACACAAAGAAGCTCTCGCAGTGGCTAAAATGGCCGGTTGTGATATGATCATCAATGTCACCCTTGATTCCAACTACCAACTTACCGGAATATTTGCCGGAGCTCTGGAATCAGCTCACATGAAAGCTTATAATAAGTTAAAATCATATGCTGCTATCCCGGTTTCAAAAAAATACAACCTGGTCATAACCCATGCCGGGTTCGTAGGGATCAACCATTACCAGGCGGCCAAAGGTGCCCTGATATGTTTACCTCTAATTCATAGTGAAAGCATATGTCTTTTAGCAGCATCTCATCCTGATACCGACCCTATCGGGGGAGATAATTATAAGGCTATGATAAGGCTGCTTAACGCCTTAGGGACGGAAAAGTACCTGAGGAAAATCCTCGCACCAGAATGGACCTTTGTCCCTGAGCAGTGGGAGGCTCAGATGTGGAGCCGCCTTTTCAAAATAATTCCCCCAAAAAACCTCATCTACTCCACATTGGATATTCCTATAGACGATTTTTCCCAACTTCCCGGACAGGATGCCAGGGCTATCACCTTAAGTAAAGATAACTTGCAGCAACTTACCAATGAATCCATTAAATGGGCGGTTGAAAAACTGCACCGGGAACTTAAGCAACAGCCTGACATAGCTGTCCTCCCGGACGGTCCCTATGGAATTCCGGTTTCAATTTGATAGTTGACGGCAAGGGCAGTTTTTATTATTATTAATTTACCTGAATTAGCCTGTGGCAAAGGAGTACATTATGAAAAAAATCCAGACAGCTTCTGTAATTTTCCTGAGTTTTCTTATTATATCTGGGGTTTCCTGGTTAAACGCAGCTGAAAATGATGGTCCCAAAGCCGACCTGCCGGTAATTGTTTCCTCTTGCGGGCAAAGCCCCGGGCCTGCTCTTTTAAAAGTCCTTTTTATGAAAATGAAACTCGAATATGAACCCAAGGCATATGAAATAAATCCCCTTGCTACCGCAGAGGACCTAATCAAAATGAAAGAAGCGGGAACTCCCTATAGAACTCTCATCATAGTCATGGGAGCCAGTCTCAAAGGAATGGGAGCAGCCGGAATTTCTATAGACGACGAACTTGACAGAACTAAAAAATTGATCGAAGAAGCCCGGAATCAGAGTATTACCCTTATCGGCGCCCATATTGAAGGAATGAAAAGACGTGCCCAAGGAGCATCTGCAGGCGACAATACAGATGAATTAAGCATTGATGCTGTTGCCCCGGCCTCTGATTTCCTGATCATTAATAAAGCCGGAGACGAGGACGGACGTTTTACAACTATAGCGAACGAAAAAAATATTCCCCTTATCTCTGTTGAAAAAAACCTGGAGCTTCTGGAGGAACTGAAAAAAATCTTTACAAAATAATCGATACAATATTTATAATAAATTATGGAAAAATATCTCCATTTAATTTCCTTATCCGATATTGCCGGAATATTTCTTATTTTTTCTTTATTCTGGTTAGTTAGAGTTCTTGCAAAAAAAGAAAATGAAAATATTTTTAAGGCAATAATTCTTCTTCTGTTTTTTTTAGCAGTATTCCTTTACCTCAATCAAAGCGATGCAAATAAATTGACGATATCAGATTTAAAAAACAACTTCTTCCCAAGCAAAACAACTGAAATAAAATACAGGATTGTACGAGGTGTCGCAAACCGCAACGAATATGTTAAATATGTATTTACAAAGCCTTACCCTACTTTATCTGTTAAAATGGATAAAAGCGGCTCCTATTTTAATATAGTTAATCCGGAATCAGTAAATAAAGTTTTAAGATTTTTAGACCTGCCAGAAGTAAAAAAAGGAGTTCCTGAACTATCTTCACTAACAGGTTCAACATATGACACCTCCCAGTACCGCTGGGACAAATACCCCAGAGGAATCCTTATTCTGGAAAAGACTTTATGCAGAAGTGGGGATTCTCTCACAATGAATCATTGTATTTTGGTAATAACTATCCATCTGCACTATTAATCCGCCGCAAATCATTTCGGTTGATTTTATTCCTTATTTTGCATAAAGTAAAAAATCAACCTGTATTATTCACGAGTCAAGGTCAGTAATTTCATCATGGATATGTTTACATCTACTCAAATAATTCTGGCAGTTATGGTTGCGGTTTATATTGTCGCTAAAATCTTTAAGATCTCAACCGAACTTTCCTTGTTTTTAGCCGCAATCTCCGGCGCCCTTGCCGGAGGGGCCGGGATACCTGCTAGGCATATCGTCGAAGGAGCTTTTACTTATCTGGACATATGTCTAATATTTATAACTGCTACTCTTTTCATGAATCTTTTTAAGGAGTCTGGCGGAGTGGCCTTTGTAATTCGCGGTATCCTCACAAAATTTTACCGACACAAATCCATTCTTTTTATTCTGATAACATTTCTTCTCTTGCTTCCTGGAGCACTGACAGGAGCCGGCAGTGTGACTGTTTTGATAACCGGAGGGATGATCGCGGTTGTGCTGAATTATATGGGGATTCCGAAACCAAAAGCAGCCGCAATAATCTTTATTCTGGCCGGATTAAGCGCAGCAGCTCCGCCTGTCAGCCTCTGGGCCATGCTGACAGCAGCTGGGGTTAATATGCCTTATGTAGGTTTTTTTCTACCGCTCCTTATTCCCTGTATTCTCCTGGCTTTGCTGACTATTTTTATTCTAGGC
>JAUWNW010000105.1 GCA_030612445.1 Candidatus Aminicenantota bacterium | reverse complement strand
ACCTACGGTGCAGCGCTCAACTATTACTTAAAATCAAAACCAAAAGATAATATAAAGCTCTCTATATCTGATGAAAACGGCAAAACTGTAAGAACTCTAAAAACAGAAAAAAAAGAAGACCTTGACCAGAGCGGGGGGACTGCGTTAAAACCCTTTAAAATGCCCAGCAATACCGGTATCAACCGCATCTTCTGGGACCTAAGATATGATAAGGCAAAAAGAATCAAATTAAGAACAAGCCCTCTAGGGCACGACCATGTAAAGGTCGGGCCTCAAGGATGGCGGCCCCTAGGACGGGGACGGGCAAGCGGACCTTTAGCACCCCCCGGTGTCTACACTTTAAAACTTTCAGTAGGAGACAAGGAATTCACTCAGAAACTTATAGTAAAGAAAGACCCTCATTCCGCCGGGACAGGAGAAGACATCAAGGCTCAAACAAAAATACTGCTGGAAATTTTTGAGAATGTAAATACTGTAGTCGATATAATAAATCAGGCCGAGTTGATCCGAAAACAACTCTATAATCTAAATGAGCTAATCAAAGAGAACAAAGAAGCAGACCCTGTCATAAAAGCAAGCCGGGAACTGGATAGTCAATTCATTGCAGTGGAAGATTTCTTCTTTTCTATGGGGCTTACAGGCTCAGGCGATGGCCTGCGCTGGCCGGATAAATTCTATGTCAGGCTGAATACCTTGGCTTACAGTATCGGCCAGTCCGATTTCCCGCCTACTACCCAGCAGCTTGAAGTTCAGGCGAAATTTAAAAAACAGCTTGCAGAATATAAGACACGTTTTAACAAGATTGTCAAAGAAGACCTGGAAGCTTTTAACCAATTACTAAAGGAGAAAAACATCCAGAATATAATCTCAACTCTGCATTAAGAGGAGATTTTTGATTGATAATGCTTCTATTGCTATGCGGAAAAGGAAAATATATTCCTCCCCCGGATCATCCATGAAGAAGGCATAACCCCTCTCTCCATCATAACTGCTATTTAGAGAAAATTTAACCAATGAGTAAACCGGAAATTATTGCTTTGCTGAAAACCGGAAGTTTTTGCGTTGCCTTGACAATCTAGAACGGTGGAATTGACAGCAATCTCCTTCTATGATATATATTTTCAAGGTTATTGGGGATAAATATAAAATCATACATTTTAAATAACTCATATGAGTATTTAAGCAAGGAGAGGTGCAATGACTATTTTACATTTTGTTTTTTGGGCTTTAGTCGGTTGGTGTGGGACTCGCCTGCCAAAACCTAAGCCAAAGCCAATTCCAGGTCCACTCAAATCACTGATTTGTGGAATTGTAGGTGGAATCGGCGGTGGTCTGGCTTATTACTACGCATTTGCTCTTAAAGGCGCCATGACAGCCCCCGTCTTTGCCGCCACCTGCCTGGGGGCATTTGTCGGCGGATTTGTCATAACTGAGATTGTTCTCTTATTCACTCCAAAAGAGGGATAAACAAGATAATAAAAAGACCTAAACCATATTCGGGTAGAGCAGTAATAAGCTTTCAGATATACATCCAGCCATAAGGCAGAAAAAAAGCCTTTTAAAGGCTTTTACATGATAGTTCAAGTCTAATTTACGAGCGGATTATGACACTTGTCGGAAAAACCATAGGACATATTCGGATTTTAGATGTTCTTGGAAGCGGAGGGATGGGGGATGTGTATGTCGGTATTGACGATACTCTCAAACGAAAGGTCGCAGTTAAAGCAATTCGGGCAAAATCTCGCTTGGACCCCCAGGCTAAAGCCCGATTCTTAAGAGAAGCGAGGGTTCTTTCTCAACTCAAACACCCTAACATCTGCCAGATCCACGACTATATTGAAGGGGAAACCAGTGATTTCCTTGTACTAGAATTCATTGATGGCAAAAGCCTCCGCCAAGTCATTCGCAAGGGTCTTGAAAAATCACAAAAATTGAGGATCTCTGAACAGATCGCCCAGGTGCTTGTGGTCGCACATGAAAAGGGTGTGGTTCACCGGGATCTTAAGCCTTCCAATGTTATGCTAACAAGGGACAATGAAGTCAAAGTCCTGGATTTCGGTCTGGCTCGTTTTATTAAATCTGAGGAAAAAAGTTCAGGGTCGAAAAGCGCAAGCGAAGATATAATCTCTGAGATTGTAGCGGATAAAATACCTGATTTTCCTGATCTAACCCTCACTTTACCTCTCAAGCCGCAGGCTGAAACTATAGTAGCTCCCCCACCGGAAATTCAAGCGGAATCATTCAAAACCAAGCATGGAACAGTTATGGGGACGCCCCTTTACATGAGCCCGGAACAAGCTAGAGGAGCAGGTATTACCGCTGCCAGTGATATGTATTCGTTCGGGCTTCTGCTCCAAGAACTTTTCACCGGCCAGGAGCCTTATGATGTATCCGATGATGCTTCCGAGATTATTGAAAAAGCCAAAAAAGCCGAAACCAAACCTTTTTTTGGTTTGAGCTCAGACCTGACTGCCTTGATCAATCGACTCAAATCATTGGTCCCGACTGCCCGCCCATCTGCCGTGGAAACGGCCTACAGACTGCATCAAATCAGAGAAAAGCCAAAGAAACGTTTGAGAAATGGCATCATATCCGCTGTTGCAACTGTGTTTGTGCTTATGGGTCTGAAGTACACAGTTGATCTTCGTCAAGAGCGGAGACTTGCCCTGCAAGCCCGCGATGAAGCCACGAATGTCGTGAAATTTATCGTGGATCTATTTGAAGTGTCAGATCCAGGCGAAGCACGGGGCAACACAATCACAGCTCGAGAGATTCTCAATAAAGGTGCTAAGGAAATTGAACAGGGTCTGCAGGAACAACCTTTAACCCGAGCTAGATTGATGGATACCATAGGAACAGTCTATATGAAGTTGGGATTGTATGAAGATGCGGATGCCCTTTTACGAAGGGCCCTGGAATTGCGTGAGGAGCTTCTTGATGATAAAGATCTCCAGGTCGCTGAGAGCTTAGTAAGCCTTTCTCTTCTTCTTGAACAACGCGGAGATTTTGAAGAAGCCGAACAAATCGCAGCTCGAGCTCTGGACATCAGGGAAAAAACCCTGCCGCCTGATCATCCGGATATTGCTGCTAGCCTTCATGGGCTGGCCCGCATCTATTATAGGCAGGTAAAACTGAAGGAATCTGAGCCACTCTATAAAAGAGGCCTCGAGATCCGGGAGAAAGTGTTTGGGTCCAATCATCCGGAGGTTGCCGAGAGCTTGAATGATTTGGGCGTTCTTTACTATGCTAAAAGTCAGTATGAAGAGGCAGAAAAATGCTACCAACAAGCTTTAGCGATCAGAGAGGCAGTCTTAGGTCCTGATCATCCGGAGGTAGGCCGCAGCCTCAACAGCCTGGCCAGTCTCTATCTTACCCAGAACCGTTTTGATGAAGCCGAGCCTCTTTATAGAAGATCATTGGCTATCCGGGAAAAAACCCTGGGCCCGGTTCATCCCGACGTTGCCACTTGTCTCAATAACATTGCCATCCTTTTCTATTATCAAGGCAATCTTACAGAAGCGGAAAAATATTATCAGCAGGCCTTGAAAATCAGGCAGCAATCCCTGGTAGAAAATCATCCTGATATTGCCCAGAGTCTGATGAATCTGGCTACTCTTTACCATGAAATGGGAAATTTGGAGGCATCCAAATCCTTCTATGAGCAGTCCTTGACCATTATGGAAAAAGCCTATGGCCAAGACAACTCCGAAGTGGCTAAACTCCTTAACAACTTAGCGCTTCTCTACATTGACATGGGTGATAATACTAACGCGGAAAAACTTCTCAAGAGAGCATTAAAAATCATAGAAGAGGCCTTTGGCCCTGATCATATTCAGATAACGGAAAGCCTTATCTCTCTTGGTTATCTCTATGCCAGTACCGCACGATACAACGAGGCCGAGCAGGTATATACAAGAGCTCTAATCATCAAAGAAAATGAGCTGGGCCCTGAACACTCAGATCTGGCTGATATTCTTATTGGCCTTGGGCATGTCCTGGATAAAAAGCTCCAGTTTGCCAAGGCGGAAGAATATCTCCTGCGCGTGCTGGATATCTGTGAAAAAAATCCGGAGGCTAACCCAGATGCCAAAGCGACCAGCCTTCACAATCTTGGGCTCATCAATTTCCGCGGTCTGAGCCGGTATGAAAAAGCTGAGTCTTTTTTTAAGCGAGCATTGGTTTTCCAGGAAAAGATCTATGGCCCGGACAGTGAAGAAATAAAAGAGACGATCAGAGAATACGCTGATCTGCTTCGTGTTGTAGACCGGGGAAAAGAAGCAGAGGCCCTGGAGAAAAAACTGAAGCCATAATTTTTCCTAGAAAGAGAAGCTGTCGTTTTATCCTCTGTAGGATGTGTCCCTATTTATTATTCTTTAAAGTAGATTATTTTTTCTCTTCTTCCTTTTCTTCCTTTTTTTCTTCCTTTCGCACCCAGGGATTCCAATCGATTTTCGTGACGTACTTCTGCATCCATTTGATCTCTTCAATGTCCCGTATGCGTTGGTGGCGGGGTTCCCGAAATCCGTGGGGTTCGCGCGGAACCCGGATATAACGGACAGGGGCTTTGCCGATATCTTTGATTGCAGCAAAAAACAGCATACTCTGGGCTTCTGTATCTGTGGTGTCTTTCATGCCATGGATTAAAAAAGTAGGTGTACTGACATTCTTAACATGGGTAAATGCGGACTGCTCTCTGTATTCGTCCGGATTATCCCAGGGAGTGCCTCCGATATGCCAGAGGCGGACATCATAGTTGAATCCCGGGCCGTATTCCGAAGTCCAATCATAGACTCCGGCTCCGATAGAGGCAGCTTTAAAGCGGTTTGTCTGGGTTATGTTCCATCCCCCCAGAATCCCCCCATAACTCCAGCCGCGCAGAGCCAACCGGTCAGGATCTGCATATCCCTGCTTGATAACAAAATCAACTCCATTCATAAGGTCCCAATAATCCCCTTTGCCGATCACATCATTTCCCTGGATAGAGTTGCCTTCGCGTAGTTTGTCAGTATAGCCGCTGGAGCCGCGGACATTAGGTGATAGAGAAGCGTATCCCAGCCCGGCGTAAACGTGATAAGAAGCACGGAAGCTGTTGGCAAAGCAGCCGGCGGGCCCCCCGTGGATGTTGACCATCAATGGCAGCTGGACTCCTTCCTTGTAACCTGCCGGCAGATGCAGAAGCCCCTCGATCTCAAACCCTCGCTTGCTTTTCCATGTAATTACTTTCATCGAGGCCAACAGCAATTCCTCTTCCACCCAGGAATTTACGTTTGTCAGTCGAACCGGTTTAAACACAGCCACAGAAGTCATGTAGATGTCTGAAGGTGAATCATAATCACTGAATGTGTAAACCATCCTTGTCCTGTCCTTTGAAAATGACCTGACCTGAAGTGTCCCGGAAACATCTGTAAGTTGAGAGCATTCTCCGGTAGAGACATTGAGCTTAAAGAGATTCGAGTTGGTCCTCTGCTGTCCGTTAAAAAGGATGTACTTGCTATCTCGAGTCCAGGTAACTCCTCTGATGCTTCCTTCAAACTTCCCCGAGAGAAGCCTGTATTCTTTTGTTTCGGGATTCATTATATAGATCTTGGCATTGCGATTAAGCCACTTTTTATCGTCAGAGGCTATATAAGAAAAACTTTTCCCATCCGGGGCCCAAGTTACTGAGCTTTCCGGAGCATTATTATTCGTCAGCCTGACTTTTTTCTTATCTTCTATATTGATCAAATAGAGTTCGCTTTTATATCCCTCATTGCGGCGGTTGGAAAATCGCGCAGAGAATACAATCTTCTTCCCGCAGGGAGAAACAGCAAAATCCCTGATAAGCATCTCTTCTTCTGTGATCCTTGTTTCTTTTTTTGTCTCGATATCAAACACCCAGAAATTTTGCCACTGCGCAGCTATCTGTCCATTCGGCCCTTCATCCACTAAAATCACATCTTCTCCTGCCTTATACTTTTTTTCTTCTTCCTTGCTGCGCTGTTTTTTTGCTATAAAAAAGATCTTTTTAGAATCAGGAGACCACTTGTAAGAGCCCACACTGTTTTTATGTTTAGTGTATTGGACACCTTCACCCCCCCATGTCGGCATTAGAAATATCTGACTGACCTTCTCGACAGTTCGCTTAAACGAAAGGAATTTTCCGTCAGTAGAAAACTGAAACGAGCTGCCGCCGGCTTCACCGATAAACTGGAAATCTTCGCCGCCTTGCGCAGATATTTTATAGTATTTTGTCTTTCTTTTGTTTTTTTCCCAATCCAGTTCTGATTTGGAAAAAAAGACCCATTCACCGTCAGGGGACAGCAAAACACTGCTGATGCTCACAATATTAAGGGAATCATCGGTAGTCATGGGACGTCGTTGTTTTTCCTCCGCCAATAAAGGGTTCATTGCAAATAAAATCAAACCTGTAAGCGTTGCCAAACAAAATAGTTTCCGCATCATTCCTCCTTATAAATAATAAAATTATCCATCAATTACCAATTCTATCTAGAATAATCATATCTAGTCAATAAGAAGTCCGCAAGAAATAGAGAATTTCATAGAATTGGCCTGGATAGAACGGCCGTATAATAGAACTCGCCTCTAATTGCTGATCAAAACTTGCACTCCCAGAGGAGTGACAGAAGAAGGATTCCCTGGATAAAGGTTTTAGAAAAACTTCCTTCAATTATATCCTTGACAAGACGTACGTAATAACGCATCTTATGACCAGATATCACATTGGAGGTTCGCAATGTCAGTAATCAAAGTGACAGACGCACGTGCAAAACTCTATCGGCTAATCGATGAAGTAGCTGCATCCCACGAACCTATTACAATTTCTGGAAAAAGAGCTAATGCCGTTTTAATATCAGAAGATGATTGGAGAGCAATTCAGGAAACTTTTTACCTACTGTCAATCACAGGTATGCGAGAATCCATCCTAGAGGGCCTAAAAACACCTGTTAAGAATTGTTCTGAGGAACTTAAGTGGTAAAATGGAAGGTCGTATTTACTAAACAGGCCCAGAAAGATGCCCAGAAATTAGCTTCTGCCGGATTTAAGTCCAATGCTGAAAAACTTATTGAAATTCTTAGATCCAATCCCTATCAAAAACCACCTTCATATGAAAAACTAAAAGGCGATTTATCAGGAGCTTATTCCCGCAGAATCAATATCCAGCATCGATTAATCTATCAAATCCTGGAAGAAAAACGAACTGTTAAAGTAATCCGAATGTGGACGCATTATGATTATAAATAATGACTTAGATGATCGTGATGCTGAGCAGGTAATAGAAAACTAATCAAATACCAAATTTTATAGTGTTAACGGTGTGGAGATGTATCAGGATGAGGCGCTCGTGAATGAAATCCAGGCCCTGGCTTCTTCTTTGTGTTCATGCATATCTCCTTGCGTGATTTTATTATACGCAAACCATCGCTTAAGAAATATCATGTGTGGTCCGAATTTAGCTGAAACGGAACAGCTTGCGTTCCGCTGGCCTCTACTTCAATAGCTCTAAAGATAATGTATGGCGAGTATCTGAAGCACACCTGATAGGCTAGGTTTGGGCGTATTATAGCGAAACTTTGCTTTTTCAAAATTATCGCAAGAATCTGTCATCTCCCTTTTTATTGCTTTAAAGTTTTAATTGAGAGAATATGTATAGTAACTCCAGTTGCTATTAGGATCAAAATGATTTTGCCTGAAAGAATGTAAACTACAAAGATTACTGAATATCCTATTGCTATCCACAAAAAAGAGATGGATAAAACTTTTATTTTTAAAAGAACCGCTTTTCTCTCTCGATAATTTTTAATGTAATTTCCAAACCACTTATTATTTAATAGCCAATTGTAAAATCTTTTTGAACTTCTTGCATAGCATGCAGCGGCAAGTAATAGAAAAGGAGTTGTAGGCAACAGAGGTAAAAATATTCCAATAATTCCGAACCCTAAAAAAAATGTCCCTGCGATAATCAATATCCCTCTGATCAATTTGCTCATTATTTTTCTTTTATCATGCTTATTCTTACAGTAATCAATCATTACATGCTTTTCAATTGATCATATCAAATAAAATGCACAAATTTGAAATTTATTATAAGACCTGTTCTGTCTGTTAAGCGGCTTTTTTTTGATGAGGCCCAAGGGCAGGTGATCTATCAATACGGAAAGCGCATCACAGATGCGTATTCCGGAGCAAAGTCCCACCCCATTCCGGTGGAAAGTACCCACTGATTCCGTTTGAAAGTCCCACCTGATTCTGTTTGAAAGGTACCAGCGATTCCGGTGTAAAGTACCCTTTTTTTTGGGTAGTCTCCGGAATGGGCGGGAAGCATGAAACGGAATCAGAAAAAGAGAGCGAGTTGATGCGAAAAATGAGGAATTATGCCATACTTTTTGAAATTACATTTCAGGAGGACACATGGCACACAGGAGAAAAAGTGTGAGAAAGATCAAAGAAACAATCCGGCTGCATGAGGCCGGCTTTAACAAAAAGCAGATTGCCGGTAGCGTCACAACTTCCCGTAAGACAGTAAGAAAATACATAGAAAGAGTTGAATCACTGGGATTGACATATGCAGAGATCGAGAAAATGAATCCTAAGCAGTTGTATGCCAAGCTTTTTCCGGTTAAACCGGAAGATTGCATCGGGTTAAAACCTAGGCCTGATTGGCAGAAAACCTACCATGACATGAAGAAAAAAAGTGTGACATTGGCGCGTTTGTGGGAAGAGTACATAGATGTCTATCCGGGTGGATACAGATACAGCCGGTTTTGCCATAATTACGGCCTTTGGCGCAAGAAACTGGATATCAGTATGCGCCAGGATCATAAAACTGGAGAAAAGCTTTTTGTAGACTTTGCCGGACAGACGGTTCCGATCACAAACCCGGCGACAGGGCAAATCAAACAGGCCCAAATTTTTGTTGCTACCATGGGAGCAAGCAATTATTCCTATGCGGAAGCGACCTGGACACAAACTCTTCCGGATTGGATCCAATGCCATGTCAATGCCTTTAGTTACTTTGGGGGATGTCCGGAATTAGTAGTGCCGGATAATTTAAAATCTGGAGTTAGTAAAGCTTGTCACATGGAAAAGAGCTGCTGTTAATATCGATTATCATGTTGAAGTTGACAGCCATTATTACTCTGTTCCTTATAAATACAGGGGAGAGAAAGTATATATCAGAATAACCGCCAAAACAGTCTCTGTTTACAAAGACGGCTGCAGGATAAGCTCTCATGTCCGTAGTTTTTGTAAAGGAGACCATACGACGATACTGGAGCATCTGCCTAAGTCCCACCGGGAGTATAAACAATGGACCCCTTCCAGAATAATCTCCTGGGCAAGAAACTTCGGGGAAAATACAGGTCTGGTGGTGGAAAAGATCATAGAAAAAAAAGAACATCCTGTTCTTGGTTACAGAAGCAGTCTGGGGATTATCAGGCTGGAGAAAAGCTATGGCCGGGAAAGGCTGGAAGCTGCTTCAAAACGGGCCGTAACCTTTGGGGCTTACTCTTATCAAAGCATTAAATCAATATTAGAAAAAGGATTGGACAAAAAACCTCTAGAAGAAGAATCAAACAAAAATGTTGCACAAAACCACGAAAATGTCCGTGGCTCTGTATATTATCAACCCCAGGAGGAAAACGTATGTTAGTCAATCAGACACGTGAAAAACTTGAACAACTAAAATTTAAAGGAATGCTTCAGGCCTTGGATGAACAAATGTCTTTCCCCGAGGTCAAAGATCTAACCTTCGAGCAAAGGCTAGGTCTGTTAATAGATAGGGAAATAATAGAAAGACAAAACCGCCGATTGATAAGAAGGCTCCGCCAAGCCAAGCTGAGAGAGAATGCCGTTATAGAGGATATTGATTTTCAAAGTTCAAGAGGGCTTGATAAGGCTGTTATCCTCTCTTTAGCCCAATGCGAATGGATAAAAAGAAACCAGAACATAATCATCACAGGCCCTACCGGGGTGGGAAAAACCTATCTCGCTTGTGCTCTGGCTCAAAAAGCATGCCAGCAAGGATATACGGCAATCTACCACCGGCTTCCCCGTCTTTTTGAACAACTGGCAATGGCTAAAGGAGACGGTCTCTATGCTAAATTATTGGATAAAACAGCCAAATCCGACGTTATTATATTGGATGATTGGGGGCTTTCTGTTTTAAAAGAATCACAGAGAAAAGATCTTTTAGAACTGATAGAAGACAGATATAGCCTGCGGTCAACAATAATCGCCACTCAACTGCCAATCACAAAGTGGCATGAGGTAATAAATGATCAGACAATAGCTGATGCCATCCTGGACCGTCTGGTCCATAATGCCCATAAAATCAATATGAAAGGAGGTTCCATGAGAAAAAAGATAAACAAAGTACCCACTTCATGCTAGAATAAAATCTCGTCGCTTCGCTCCGGCGAGGGGGTGGGACTTTCAAACGGAATCAGGTGGGACTTTCCCACCGGAATGGGTGGGTACTTTGTCCGGAATACGCATTGAGGGAAACAACTTTAGAAAGAATACCAATGCAGTTGTCCAAGATACTTTTGTTCAAGCTGTCCCAACACAAGTAAATCCTCTTATTACAGGAGGCACATTCTATTATGAGCCACTCTTAAGAATTCCAGTAGCAACAGATTCTTTCCTTATCACTTGGAATCACCACCAGCCACCTTCCAATGTATCATTTACCAGAGAAAATAACAGAAGTCTCTTCAGCGGTGAAGCTATCCACACTATCACCTGGAATCCTAACCCTAAAAACAGCGAGTACAATATCGTGAAGTACAATATATACCGGATGGAGACTGGGATAAGCGACACAGTATTTGAACTGATGGGTGTTGTTCCTAGCAATATTCTTGAGTTTAAGGACAAGGCGCTGGATTCGAACAAGCTCTATATCTACTCA
>JAUWNW010000212.1 GCA_030612445.1 Candidatus Aminicenantota bacterium | reverse complement strand
TCTTGGATATCTCATTTATTACCGCCGATTCTGGATTTTTAAGTTCTTGTCTGTTAAAATAATCCTTGTGCATTTGAGCCTCCAGGTGTTAATTTAATACCTATATTACCACCCTTCGGCTCATTAGAGCTAATCGTCAATTTAACAATTCTCCTCTATCTAATTAAATCCTACTCCCCATAACTCTTATACCGGTAAGGAGACTTGTAATATTTCGAGGAATAATACCCTGTTTTATCCAGTTTCACCCCATTTAAAACTGCACCTAAGATCTTAGCTTTTCCGCGCCTTAACTCTTCTGCAGCATCTATAAATGCCTTTTCTTTAGTCTGTCCGGATTGAACAACAAGTATAGTTGCTTCCACAATCGAAGCTGTAATAACCGGATCGACCACTGCCATAACCGGGGGGCTGTCTAAGATAATAACATCAAATCCTTTTTTAAGCTCATTCAGCATCCTTTGCATTTTAGCAGAATTTAAGAGCTCGGATGGATTCGGAGGTATGGGGCCTGAAGGCAGCACCCAGATATTATTAATATCACTCTTCTGTACTGCCTCTTCAATATTCACCTTGCCGGTAAGATACCCACTTAAGCCACTGGTGTTTTTCATCTTAAAAATACGATGCATACGCGGCCAGCGCAGGTCCGCATCAACAATAAGGACCTTTTCCTTTAGTTGGGAAAATGCCACCGCCATATTTACAACTGTAGTGGTTTTCCCCTCTTTCGGCATAGCACTGGTAATTGAAATAAGTTGGGGAGGTTTTTCAGCAGAAGAAAGCAATATCGAAGTCCTTACCGTCCGGTAGTCGTCACTGATATAAAATCCGGGATGCAGATGATTGATCAATTCGATATGTTTAAGCTTTGCCAGCTTTTCATCTTTCTGCGGGTCATCTCCCCCCGAGGCATAATGTTCACGATAGGAATAGCCCTTCTTTCCTCTTTTTTGAATGTGGTTAGGAGTAAAATATGGAATCATCCCCAAAGACGGTATGTGCGCTAATTTTTCTACATCCTCCGGATTTTTTACGGTATTATCCAGATAATCCAGCCCAAAACAAAGCCCTGCTCCGCCGAAAAGCCCCACCAGAAAAGCCAGGACCAGGTTCCGCTTTTTTTTAGGCGATATCGGCTTCCGGGGAATTTTTGCCTTGTCGATTAGTCTGATGTTACTTGCCTCTACTCCATCCAAACGTGATGAGACCAGAGTCTCTTTCTGCCTTTCCACCAGAGAATCTTGCAGTTTGCGCATATTTTCTACTTCTATCTTTATGCTGTTATAAGCAATCGCACTGGAATTCATCTGAGCAACATCGTCTTTTTGCTGTTCATAAAGCTGATCAAGAGAATTTTCTTTGTTTAAAACAGTCCTATACACAGTTCTGGCTGCCTCAACAGCCCTTGATATCTCATCTTCCAGCTCATTCCTCATGCTTTCAAGCTTTGCTTTTAATGATATCATCTCCGGATATTCAGGCTTAAAGATTTTGCTATTCTCCTCATGTTCATTTCTGATTCTCGAATAACCAGTCTTAAGATCTTGGATAACCTTATTATTGACAAACTGGGGAAGTGCATCCACTTTAAGCTCTTCTAACTCGCGGTAGTTGGATTCAGCGTTAATACGTTCTATGCGGGCAGAGGTCAGGGCTTTATTTATATCTGCAAATGTATTTACTGTTGTGCTCTCCTCAGCGCTGAGAAAATATATACCTTTTTCTTCCCCATATTCCTGCATTTCTTTTTCTTTTTCCGCCAGGTCCACACTGATCTGTACAATCTGGTCAACTAAAAATTTTGAGGCCAGCTGGGTGCTCTCAAAGCGTTTTTCAATATAGGATCCAATAAATTCTTCGGCTATCGTGTTAGCGACCTGAGAAGCTAAAAAAGGGTCAGTTGAAACATAGCTTAGTTCTACAAGTTTGGTATCCCTTACCGGGGTAATTTCCATACTTCCCAATATAGAATAAGTTATCCCATAATAGGGGTCATCAGGAAATAAATCATTTTTTTTCTTTTCTTTCTTATTATTTCCTTTTTTGCCATTATCTTTCGGAAGAAATACAGGATGATTTAAAAGATCCAGTTTTTTTGCCACCCGCTCGATAAGAGAGTAACTTTGCAGCAGTTTAAGCTGGGTGTTGAAAAAACGAAGGTCCCTATATCCTGACTGCCTGTAACTGAATTCACTTTCAAGACTTAACATCTTGGCTTTTTGTTCCTCAATCATCAAGGTTGCCATTGCTTCATATTTTGGGGCAGTTTTAAAAGAATATATGCCGGCAAATAGAACAACAGTACAAATAAAGGCAACCGCCACCCATTTCCGCTTGTAGATAACTCGCCAATATTCAAGCAGATCTATTTCTTTTTCTTCTTCCTGTTCTTCATAAAATGTATTCATATTCTCTCCCATCAGAAAAAAATTATATTTTTATCCTATTGTTATGTCAATAGAGAAAAAACAACAAAACAAAATTTTACACTGAGGACGCTAAAGACACTGATCAAATCGATAAAGCATTAGACGCTGATGGACGCGGATAAAACACAGATGAAAGCATAATGTTGATTTCTTTTGCCAATGAATTGGCAAAAGAAATCAACCTGATATCACTTCG
>JAUWNW010000147.1 GCA_030612445.1 Candidatus Aminicenantota bacterium | reverse complement strand
GTCAGATTTCAAAAAGTTTAGGTGTCACTGCCCCGACAGTGAAACATTATTTGTTTGTTTTGGAAGAGACTTTTATCGTTCGCTGCTTAAATCCTTTTTTCCCTAACATAAAAAAAAGATTAGCAAAATCTCCTAAAGTATATATCAGAGATTCAGGCCTTCTTCATGCGTTACTGATGACTCGCTCCTTGGATGAACTTCAGGGGCATCCACAAGTCGGTAATTCCTGGGAAGGCTTTGTTATAGAACAAGTACTCAGCCGGCTTTCCCTTGAAGGCAAGGGCTATTTTTACAGAACCTCTGCCGGCTCAGAGATTGACCTGGTTATTATGAATGCTGGCAGGCCACCGGTGGCTGTGGAAATCAAATACTCTTCCTCACCAAAGGTTTCAAAGGGATTCTGGAATGCCTTTGAAGATTTGAAGTGTCAAAAGGGATTTGTCGTATATCCAGGGACAGAATCTTATCCCTTAGGGAAAAACGTAGTTACTTTACCCATTGCAGAGCTAGACCGTATTTTTTATCAGGAATGAAGACATCTTTCTTTCATAATTATCATCATAAAGGGTTTGTGTGACTTAATACTTCTCGAGAGTACCCTTCAATATAAGAAAAACAGACTGTTAATCGGAATTGATATGGGTTTATTATTCCGTTGGAGTGGAATAAATCAAGCTATTTTATTCCTCTTTACAGGAATACAAAGGTTGGGGAAGGCTAGTTTACGGTTGGCAGTGGGCAGTTGGCAGGAAAAGCAGGGGAAATGCATTGCTACATTGTTAAAAACCTTTAAAACAGGAATAAAAGCAGGAAATAGTAAATGGTAAATGGTGAATAAAAGAAGGAAAAACAGGGGGACAGTCCCTTTTTTGCTCAGAAGGCTAAGGGGACGATCCCTGGAGGCATGACTGCTATGCTTTGTTTAAAGTTGCTACTTCAAATTTCTTGGTTTGAAATTCATATTATCCAAAAATGTCTGAATGTGTACCGGTGCTTTTGGATAAGTGAGGAAAGGCTAGAATATATAAAAAAATTATGCTAAAAACATTTTGATATAATCATAAATATTTCCGGCAAGGAAATAAGGTAGATTTAGTAGTTTGTAAGGCTTACCTTCCGGGGTTACTGAATCAATGATCTTGAAGTCACCATTATATAAGCGAACAGCATAAGGATGATTTGAGCGATTTACGAATTGATGTAATGAGCGTAGTGTTCCTGTTTTACCTGATTTTATTTCTATGGGAATAACATAATCCTGGTATTGTAGTAAAATATCGATTTCAGAACTGGACTGTCGCTTTTCTCTAACCCAGAACATGACTTTTTTATTATCATACATATTGTTCGAAATAAGCTCCTGTCGTACAACATGTTCGGCTATTAATCCCTTATAAAAAGAATGCAAACTGTTATGACGGAAAAAATTAGGTTGCAGTCCCACAAAATAATTTAACAGTCCTGTATCAACAAATTGTAATTTGGGAGATTTTTTCAAATCTGCAAATATTGGAATCTGAGTTGAAGTTGACGGATATATTAAATAGATCAGCATTGCCCTTTCGATTACACGCAATGCCTGGCTAATTTCTCTAGACCTGTATTTGGAATTGCCGAAACCATGGAATTTGATTCTCTTCCCTGATTCAAAGGGGATGGATTCAATACAGTGTCTTAAAATATTCCGCATCGTAGGATTCTGTGCATATTTTTCAGAGTCATCAATATAGGAGGCAAGAAGCGATTCATAAGTTGTTGCTAATGCTGAAATATCTTCTTTACTAATATATTTTTGAATGATTTCAGGCATTCCACCGATCAATGTATATTGATGAAAAACCTTTAATAGTTTTGAATGAGCAAATTGTTTGAAGGGAAGGCTGTGGTAAATTTCAAGAAGTTTGGTTTCCTTTTTCGCTTTTAAAAATTCTTCAAAAGATAATGGATACATATATATAAATTCGACTCTGCCGACAGGGAAACTAATGTTAGACTTTTCAAGCATGATCTCGAATAAAGAACCAGCAGCTATTATAAAAAGCTGTTTCATTTCTTCGTAGAAATACCTGAGCAATTTTACGGCAATAGGGGAGTTTTGAATTTCATCGATGAAGATTAAAGTAGTACCTTTTTTAAGATTAATATTTTTTAAAACTAAAATAGCCTGGAAATGCTCTTGGATAGACATTGATTCATTAAAAATATCTCGATCTTTTTTTAACTCTAAGTTAAGATAAATATAGTTATCAAATTCCCGGGAAAACATGTTCACAGCGGTTGTTTTTCCAACTTGTCTGGCACCTCGTAATATAAGAGGTTTTCTATAGGGATTATTCTTCCATTTCCTCAATAAAGAAAGTATTGTACGGTTGAAAATTTGTGCCTCCATATATAATTGTTTAAAAGAATATAATAGAATATCGTAACATTGTCAAGGTAATTTATAACATATTTTGTATTAAAGTAAACATTAACAATAGCATTATATGTAACAAATTTGAGCCAATATTAAATAAAGGCTTTTTTTTAGGGGAAGGCGGTTGGCGATTGTAGCTTTAGGGACTGTCCCCAGGGCATGACTGCTATGTTTCGCTTACGGTTGTTATTTCATGTTTGTTGGTTTGAAATTCATATTATCTAAAAAATGTCTGAATGTGTGCCGGTTCGTGTTAGATAAATGGCTTTGCTATCTGTCTTCCAGATTAGCAACCAATCAGGTTCAATATGACATTCCATATAACCTGAGTATTTACCTTTTAAAGGATGAGGTTTGTATTCCTGGGATAAAGTGTTTGCCGATTGCAGTATTTTAGTAACTTTTTGGAGAGATTCTAAATTCAGGTTTCGGCTTTTTGCAAGCTTAACATCCTTGGAGAATCTTTTTGTCCATATAAGTTTTCTGGAACTCATACGCCAATTTTTTTAAACATTTCTTCAACGGTATCTGCTGAGGTAAGATTACGATTATTTTCAGTGTCATCCATAGCTTGTAGCGTTTCCTTGTTAGGCAGTCGCAAATCAAACGGGATACCCCTATAATTAATAACCTGTTTCAAAAAAAGATTAACAGCCGAGGAAATATTTAATCCGAGGTCATTGAGAATAACCTCTGCTCCCTTCTTAGTCTCCTCAGTTGTTCTAACATTTACACTTGTGTTTTTAGCCATAATTTAGCCCCTTACCTCAATAAATATTTTAATATCAAAAAGAGCTGAACCTATATTTCCTATATAGTATATCTCAAAATTGATACATTGTCAATACAAATTCGCCAGGACAGTGCCCGAGGAATGACTGCTATGTTTCGCTTACGGTAGTGATGATAGCCAGTAATCTGCGCTGATTATCATTATTTTCAAGTTATTGTGGGAAACAAGTTTGCAGATACTGCTTTTATTGACAAGCTGAACTGCCGGGACCTTGAGGAGCTTTTGATATTTTATCAGACTCTTTGTGGCATGATCATCTGATAATTTGGCTTCAATGAGCAGGAAAGGGTTGTGATTGTTTGAAAGGAGAAAATCGACTTCTTCCTTTTCCCTGTTTCGTAGATAATGTAAAGAAAAATTCCCGAGCCCTAGATCATTCCAGTTTGATATGGCCCGAAGAAGTTCTAGAGCAACCATGTTTTCAAATTTAGCTGCCTGGGATTCAATTCCCGCATAATCAAAAAGATATAGTTTTTTCTCTTTGGTTATAGCTCTTGATATCTTTTTGCTCCACGGGGGGATTCTGAAAACCATAAAAAAGTTCTCAAAAATCTTAATCCATTTTCTGACGCTGTCAAATGACACATGAATATCTCTGGCAAGGCTTGCCATTGACAGGGGGCTGCTGATTTTGGAAGGAAGCAGAGAAAAAAGTATTTCCATATTTTCAAGGTTGCGGACAAATATAAGATCACGAATATCTTCGCGTAGGAGCTGTTTTCTGTAAGTATTTGACCAAATCCGGTAAAATTGATCTGTTTTATTAAGGTATGGATCCGGGAATCCGCTGAATCGACTCAACCTGTTCCAGATAGGGAGAGTTTTATTTGGAGATAAGCGAACTTCAATAGGATCGGATATAAATTGATTAAAGGGGAGATTATTTCCTGCAAGCTCGGCCAGGGTAAAGGGCCAGAGATGAAAAATAAAATATCTTCCGGCTAATGAATCCCCTCCCTTTTGATACATATCAAGCCTGCCACTACCTGATACTATAAATTTATAATTATCATTGTCCCGGTCATATACACTTTTGAGGTAATTCTTCCAGTTTGAATATTTATGGAGCTCATCAAATATTATAAGCGGCATAGACTTGTCTTTACGATGAACCTCTTCATAAAAAAAGGGATTTTCGATCAGTTTTCGCTTTTCATCAAGGATATCCCAGTTAAAATAAAGTGAATTGTTGAAATCTTTGGCCAGAATCTGGGTAAATGTGGTTTTGCCTGCTTGTCTCGGTCCAGTAATAAAAACCATTTGTTTATGTTTAGCAAGCATTTTCCAGGTATTTTCGTATAATATCCTCTTTTTCTTCATGTTTGACAATATAATGCTCTAACCTAATATTGTCAAGATAATATTGAGTTACAGCACAATATTGTCAAGGCTCTAAAAAAGGGGGAAAGATGGTTTTTATTTGGTCAGTTTTGCATTGATGAGCCGATTTAGGCTTATGTCCGCTTCAGCAGCTTGGATTGATAGATCTCTATGGACTTCCGGGGGAATTCGGACAGAAAATTTGCCACTATATTTCTTATTGAATAAAGGCTCCGGGATTGATTCACCATCGGCCTCTAGAATCTTAGTACCATCTGCAACAACCCTGCGGATACCTTTCAAGGCTGCCTCCGGTGTTCCAGCCAACCAACTTAGACTCGGGAACTCCGCACAGAGACCCAAATATTTGTCATCTTTATCAGACCATATTACTCGATAAGAGTATTTATCCTTTTTTAAGGTCATTTTCCTTATACATCTATAAACCTTACGGGGAGCAGAAAAACCTGCTGTTAGTCTGTAAGGTTTAGGAGGAAGCGCCATATTGGTACTACATTTATCTTGCCGCTGTCTACTTTTATCTCTTCTTCTTCATTTCGAGTTACGATTATCCCGGTTTTTTGTCTTAACTCGGACATAGCTTCGCTTAAGGCTGTTACTTCACGTTTCTTGGTTTGGGATTCATACATCGATTCACAAACCTGGACAAGCATGCCATTACGATTTTGCATCTGAGTGATAAAATCTACTTCCAGACCGCCTTTTGTCTTGTAGTAATATATCTCGGGAGATACACGCCTAAGTGCTGTGAAAACAAGATTTTCCAATAAATGCCCGGAGTTGACCAGAATACTGGGCGATACTGAAGTGACCAGGGCATGATCGATACAATAGATTTTCTTGGGATTGGTTTTGCTGCGAGCTAGGGATGCATCGAATATCCGGGTGGTGAAAAGGAAATACGCATCTTCAAACCATTCCAGATAATCCGACACAGTAGATTTGGGCGCTTTGTGACCCAATGATTTCAGATATCCTGTAAGGCTGTTGATGGAATAAAGCGAGGATGTATTTTAACAAGCCGGTGAGCGAGGTCTATCAATGCTTTGGGATGGGAAACATTATGGCGTTCGACCAAGTCCCGGAACAGGACAGTACAAAAGTATTCCTGGTGGATTTTGATACGAAGGTGCCGGTTAACTGGTAATTATTATAGCCAGATAAGATGGTATCTGTCAAGAAATATTTCCAGATGCGGAGGACACAGATTAAAGTGATAAAGCATTTGACACGGATGTTAAAGAATCATTGTTACATTGTTTCATTGCTACATTGTTGAAAACCTTTGGAAAATCAGGAAAGACAGTAAAAACAGAAAAAGCAGAAAAACCAGAAAAACCAGGGAAAACAGTTGGGGGGTTGACAGGTTTGGGGGTATTATGTATAAATACGTTATGTAGTTATGCATAATTTATGAGGTTTTGCTATGAATAATCCATTTGTTTTTGGCGAGGTTGTAACAGGCGAAGATTTTGCAGATAGGAAGGATGAGGTTAGGAAGCTATCGCAGGATTTAAAAGATGGTGAGAAAATATTTTTGATATCTCCGCGGCGTTATGGGAAGACATCTCTTATTTTCAATACTCTTGCGAAATTAAAAAAAGAGGGCCTATACACGTTTTATCTTGACCTTTATAAAGCCACCTCTCTGCATAAATTTCTTGAGTTGTATACAAGAGAGATAGCCCTAAAACTTGAGACTAAAATTGAAAAAGCGATACGGTTAATAAAAGAATCACTTCCTAGATTAAGGCCTAAAATTACTATTGGTGCTGATGGAAATCCCTCGATTGGCATTGACTACATAAGTGAAAAGAGTGAAGTTTTAAGGTCTTTTGACGAATTGTTTGAGCTGCCCCAGAAACTTGCTTTAAAGCGAAAAAGAAATTTTGTGGTTGTATTTGATGAGTTTCAGGAGATTCGTGAGTTAAATGGTGAGTCACTTGAGAAATCTCTGCGTTCATGCATTCAGCATCAAAGAGATGTAGCTTATCTTTTTGCAGGTTCAAAAACACATATGATCGAAGATATGGTTTTTAATAAAAACCGGGCTTTCTATAAAATCGGTAAGGTAATGAATCTTGATAAAATTCCTCGAGCAGAGTTTAAGGAATTTTTATCTGATAAATTCGCAGAGTCAGGTTTCTCATTGGAAAAAGGTACTATGGAAAAGATACTTGATACAGTACAAGATTATCCCTATAATGCTCAGTTTTTATGCCATGAACTTTGGGACAGGCATAGAGATAGAAAAAAAATTGATATTGTAGATGTAAAGACCTGTTTGGAAAAAATCATTTCTGAGCAGGCGCCTTATTACATCAATTTATGGGATAATTTAACTCTCACTCAAAGAAATGTCCTTGGTGCTATAGTAAATATCGGGGGAGATAGAATATTTTCTCAGGATTTTTCCTCTGCCAGTAATATCAGGCCTAATTCGACCTTGCAAACTTCTGTTGGTCTTTTGATTAAAAAGGACATTCTGAAAAAAAGTAAAAACACCTATGAAATTACGGATGTGTTTTTTAAAGAATGGATAAGGTTGATGACGGGATAGGAGAAAGACAG
>JAUWNW010000164.1 GCA_030612445.1 Candidatus Aminicenantota bacterium | reverse complement strand
TCTATAGATAAAGCAGGAGAGGGCTTAGCGGTCAATCTGAATGGGCACGGTCCCATAAACGCTGATATGGTTGTGCTTGCGCCAGCCATGGTTCCCAACAAAAACGCCCAAAAATTTATTGATATGCTCATGCTCAGCACTGATAAAGAAGGATTCTTCACTTCCACCCACAAAAAGATAGATGCCCTATCTACTCCTGTTGAAGGTATCTTTGTAATTGGGAGCGCCAACTATCCCAAGGACATCACCAATGCTATAATCGATGGTTCTTGTGTTGCTGGAAAGATAATGTCCCAGCTTATCCCCGGGGAAAAACTTGAGGTGGAAACCCTGATTTCCACAATTGATGAGGAAAAATGCTCTGGCTGCAAGACCTGTATTGTTGTCTGTCCCTACAAAGCCATCGGATTCGATACGGAAAAAGGAATCTCTACGATTAATGAGCTCTTGTGCAGAGGCTGCGGTACCTGCGTTGTTGCCTGTCCTTCAAGCGCAATTACATCGCGTCATTTTGAAAACGACACTATATTAGCAGAATTAGGAGGATTGTTATGACCGAAAAAGGCTTTGAACCTAAAATCGCAGCTTTTATCTGCAATTGGTGTTCCTATGGAGGTGCTGATATTGCTGGAAGTAAGCGCTTGCAGTACAGCCCCAATGTAAAACTTATCCGAGTCATGTGCTCCGGCCGGGTGGATCCTCAATTCATTATGGAAGCTTTACGTGACGGCGCCGATGGAGTTATGATCCTTGGCTGTCATCCGGGAGATTGTCACTACATTGAAGGAAATTACAGAACGATGAAAAGACACGGAATGCTGAAACTCCTGCTGAAACAGTTGAACATTGAGGAAGATAGGGTGATTTTGGATTGGGTGTCTGCATCTGAAGGCGAAAAATTTGCAAAAGTTGTGGATAAGATGAATGCAAGGATAACAGAACTGGGCCCCCTGAACTGGGATAAGGTCGTCAGTCGAACATAAAACCTTGGAGGTAAAAAAATGAGTGACAAACCAAAAATTGGCATATACTGGTGTTCAAGCTGCGGAGGTTGTGAAGAAGCCATAATAGATCTGAACGAAGGAATCCTGGATGTAGTTGCAGCCGTGGACATTATGTTCTGGCCGGTTGCCATGGATTTCAAATACGACGATGTTAGAAAAATGAAAGATGGCGAACTGCTTGCCTCTTTTATTAATGGAGGGGTCCGGTTAAGCGAACAGGAAGATATTGTAAAACTCCTGAGGCAAAAATCGCAATTGATATTTGCTTTCGGAAGCTGCGCCCATATGGGAGGCATTCCAGGCCTGGCGAATATGAACGACCGCGAATCCATCTTCAAGCGTGTTTATATAGAGATGGAATCCAATGACAACCCGGACAACACCGTTCCTCAGACGGAAAGCCTTGTAAACGGCAAGTACAAAGCAGAACTTCCGGAGTTCTACAACTCAGTATATCCGCTCGACCAGATCATCGAGGTCGATTACTACATTCCCGGCTGCGCTCCCCAGCCCCAGACGATACTTGATGCATTCACTGCTATTCTGGAAGGCAAACTTCCCGAAAAAGGAAGCGTCTTAGCTCCGAGCAAATCTCTGTGTGACACTTGCCCGAGAAAGGAAACCAAGCCTGATAAACTGACAATTGATATTTTCCGCAGACCGCACCTCTATGACAAGCTGGACGACGGCAAATGCTTTCTTGAAGCCGGGATTATCTGTATGGGGCCCGCTACACGCAGCGGATGCGGCGAACGCTGCATAAACGCCAACATGCCCTGCCGAGGCTGCTACGGTCCCCCGGACGGGGTTAAAGATCAAGGTCTCAGTATGATGAGTGCCCTAGCTTCCATTATCAAACCTGACGAAGAAAAAGATATCCAGAGTGTTCTGGAATCACTACCCGACAGTATCATTCCTTTTTACATGTACGGATTACCCAGCTCAATAATGTTCCGCAAAAAAATGGAAAAAGAATAGCTCATTAATAACAATGAATAAAATTCACTATTTGGAGGAATAAAATGCCTGCGAAACATATATCCATCAGTCCAGTAACCAGGCTGGAAGGACATGGCAATATAGAAATTTTTTTAAATGACCAAGGAAACGTCGAACACGCTTTTCTTCAGGTACCCGAACTACGCGGATTTGAGAAATTCTCCGAAGGCCGTCCGTCGGAAGAGATGCCTCGCATCACTCCCAAGATCTGTGGGGTCTGCCCTACGGCTCATCATATGGCATCCCAGAAAGCACTCGACGATTTGTACAAGATCGATCCCCCTCTTACCGCAAAAAAAATTCGCGAACTTATGTATTCGGCTTTCATGTTTGAAGACCACGCCTTACATTTCTATTTTCTGGGGGGGCCGGATTTTATTGTCGGGCCAGATGCTCCCAAAGGCTCGCGAAACATCCTGGGAGTAATTGAAAAAGTGGGCCTGGATATCGGCAAAACTGTTATTAAGAACAGAAAACAATGCCGTGAGATTATCACTACTCTGGGCGGCCGGGTCATCCATCCGGTCAGTGGGCTGCCAGGAGGAGTCACTAAGGGCTTGACTCCGGAAGATCAGGAAAAATTCAAGAAGTATGCTGAAGAAGCGGTCGAATTCGGCAAGTTCACAATTCAGGCATTCAAAGACATTGTCCTGAAAAACAATAAGTACGTTGAACTCATCACATCCGATCCTTATATGCATAAAACCTATTACATGGGTCTTGTTGATGCCAATAATAAGGTAAATTTTTATGATGGCATGATTCGTGTTGTGGATCCTGAGGGTAACGAATATGCAAAGTTCGATGTCCAGGAATTTAAAGAACACATCAGCGAACACGTAGAAAAATGGAGCTATATTAAGTTTCCGTTCCTTAAAAACATAGGATGGAAAGGCTTTGTCGACGGAAAAGACAGCGGTGTTTTCCGAGTAGCTCCCCTGGCCAGATTGAACGCCTCAGACGGCTTGACTACGCCTCTGGCCCAGAAGGAATACGAATTTATGTACGAAACTCTTGGAGGCAAGCCAGTGCACTACACCCTTGCATTCCATTGGGCAAGGGTGATCGAACTGCTTTACGCGGCTGAGCGGATCAAGGAACTTATCAATGACGATGGAATCACCAATTCTGATATTCGAAATATTCCTGAAAGCGTGCCTACGGA
This sequence comes from Candidatus Aminicenantota bacterium, assembly GCA_030612445.1. GTDB lineage: Bacteria > Acidobacteriota > Aminicenantia > Aminicenantales > Aminicenantaceae > JAUVXM01. The sequence continues at coordinate 2,593 of JAUWNW010000164.1, read as the reverse complement.
GGGAATAGGTGTTGTGGAAGCTCCGCGTGGTACCCTAATCCACAATTACGCAACTGATGAGAACGGCATAATCAAGAAAGCCAATTTGATTGTAGCTACCGTAAACAATGCTGCAGCAATTACCATGAGCATTGAGAAAGCCGCTAAAGGCGTTATAAAGAATTTCAATGTAGATGATGGGGTGCTAAACATGGTGGAAATGGCATTCCGGGCATATGACCCGTGCTTTGCCTGTGCTACGCATTCACTTCCCGGTAATATGCCGCTTAAGGTAAAAATCTACAATCCCGATATGACGATCTTTGACGTAATCGAAAGAAAATAGGTTTATAAAGCAGTCCGCCTCTTAGTTCCTACTTGGATAATTTTCGCAAAATTTCATCCGCATGCAACTATTCCGCAAAATTTCCGTCTTTATTATAGAGGGAGAACTCTATGATTAAAAGCTATTTAAAAATTGCGCTAAGGAACATTATTAAACACAAAGGCATTTCTTCTATTAATATTATTGGTCTGGCTATAGGAATTGCCTGCAGCATCCTCATTCTACTATTTGTAGCACACGAGTTAAGTTATGATAAATTTCATGAGAAGGCTGATAGAATTTATAGACTAGCTATCAGAGCTTCTATCGGTGATACGAAAATTAACCAGACTTATTCCTCCTCAGAAACATTCAGGAGGCTGCTCGTGGATTTCCCTGAAATTGAAAAGGGAGTCAAGATTTTGAGGCTTGGAAAAACGCCTGTTACATTGGGTGAACTAACTTTTTATGAATCAGGGTTTTTTGCCGTTGACTCTACAATACAATAGAAATTTCTTTTTTTGTTCATGACAATCTCCGCTTAATCTCATCAAATTTTCACCCTTTGAGCTGCTATATTGACAATAGTACATAGAAAAAATATATACTGTCAACAAAAAGTCCGAAGCAAACATAAATAATCCTTGACATTCTATACTAAGGTAATTACAATGTGGCTACCTATCAGATCAAGGGTGTAACCCATGAGAGTACGTGTTGTAAAAATTGGCAATTCCAAAGGCGTCCGTATTCCAAAACCTATACTTGAGCAAACAGGAATTACGGAGGACGTTGAGCTTGAAGTAAAGAAAAACCAAATCATTATCCGCCCCATTTCAAATCCAAGAGTTGGCTGGGATCTTGCATTCAAAACAATGGCCGAAAATAATGATGACGTACTGATAAACGGAACCAAAAACATCTCACATTCTTGGGATGAAGAAAAATGGCAATGGTAATCAAGCGCTTCGATGTATATTTAATAAATCTTGATCCTACTGTTGGATCTGAAATTCAAAAAACCAGACCCTGTTTGATTATTTCACCTGATGAAATGAACAGACATATCCGCACAGTTATTGTTACCCCGATGACTACAGCAGGCAAGGATTATCCCACAAGGGTATCATGCAAATTCGAAAAGAAAAAAGGGCAAATCGTCTTAGATCAGATTCGAACAATAGATAAAACACGACTCATAAAAAAGCTCGGTTCTATTAATCTAGAAACCCAGTTGGAGGTTATTTCTGTCTTACAACGGCTATTTGCATTTTAAGGCCGCCCAACCTGTCAATCTACCTGACTGATTTAATAGCCTATTTTTTTTGGGCCATTAGTTTTTCTATCTCGTCTATCTCCTTGGGGACATCTTTGCTTAAGACCTCACAGCCGTCTTTTGTGATAAGGACTGTATCTTCGATGCGGATGCCGAGTTCTTTTTCCGGATAATAAAGCCCGGGCTCAATGGCAAAGACCATGCCTTCCTCCAAAGGAATCCCGCGCGGTCCTACATCGTGGGTGGACATTCCCACATAATGACCGATACCTCCCTTTAATCCTCTGGGATCTAATCCTTTTTCCTTCATAACTTCGGCTACATGCTCTTGTACATCTGCAGATGTAACTCCCGGGCGGTAGGCTTCAATGCATGCTTTCTGGACCTCGAGCGCTATAGTATAGGATTCTCTCTGTTCAGGCGTGAATTTCCCATTGATCGGCCAAGTGCGGCTGATGTCCATACACATGTAGTCAAGCTCGCCGCCAAAATCCATTAGCAGAATATCACCATCTTCCATCTTGCGTGAACTTGCGCTGTAGTGCCAGATACAGGAGTTAGGGCCGGAGGCAACAATCGAGGGGTAGGCAAAACCCCGGCAGCCGTTTCTTAAAATCACAAACATAGCAGCTGCTTCAACTTCATATTCATAAGCTCCCGGCCGCGAAGCCAGCATAGCCTGTTTTACCGCTTCTGCTGATATCCTGCCGTTGCGGCGTATAATCTCGATCTCCTCGGGTGATTTTATCAGGCGTAATCTATCGATATGAGGTACAATGTCCTCAAACTCGCAGATCGGATAACGTTCTTTAAGCTTTTTGATGCGGTAATTATCCAGAGATATTTGGTCATTATAATGGGTCCTGTTCTTGCGGCCGCTAAATATCCTCGTTTCCCAGCGGGCATTGTCAATAGTATCAGCTGGGGATAAACGCACATAAAATCTCAACCCTAACTGCCTGGCGCTTCGCGCGATCAACTCATCAAAATAAGTCAGCGGATATATCTCCGTT
>JAUWNW010000113.1 GCA_030612445.1 Candidatus Aminicenantota bacterium | reverse complement strand
GTCATGCGATATAAGACTTGACGTTTTATCTGAAACAAGATAGTTTATAACCTATTGATTTTGCAGTGATTTGCTATATCCTCAAAAAAGGCGGTTTCATTTTGTGTTCCGAAATTAAGTTCCGTGAAAATCGGTGTTGATCTGATAAAAAAAGCACTTCTTTTGCTAAACTTTTCGCATCAAGATTAACTTTCTCCCAATATTCTTCTGGGATTAGGGCATTTTTAGAAATTTTATCAGCTTCTTTTTCCTTTGCATCTTTATTAGCAGTAATTGATTTATGAGTTTCTAGCTCGTCTATCATAATATTTGTTTTATCTGCTTGAAGATGCTTTATAAGATGTGCTAGTTCATGGAGAAGACAAAACCAAAAATTGTCTATTCGATCATATCTTAGAGTTAGTGCTATTACTGGTTTCTTTTTATCTAAAATCATTGCCGCCCCATCTAGAAATGTTTTTTTCAGATGTGGGATTACAAAAAATTGGATGCCGTGTTTTTCAAGATATTCTTTAGCAATTAGAGGACCATCTTTAAAATAACTGAATTTTGATAAATCTGATAAATTAACAGATCCAGGTTTATATTTTTTTTCTAAAGGATGTTTCTTAGATAGCTCCATGACTCTAAGGCACCAAGCCATAAGTGCATATTTATCAGTTCTATATTCTTTTAATGGAGTTTTACTAGTACGAAATAATAATTCGGAAAAACTATTCATCCCTCCGGCTTCCTGAATATATCCCCGTATAATTTCTTCTTCATTTCCTTTTATGCTTTTATTCGAGGAAATCCAGCCTAAATTAACCATTTCGTGTATTGGAAAGCTAGTCCACTCTATACCTGGAATTTCTTTGGGAAAATCATTACCTTGTTCTTTTAACAAGATTTCTGCTGGGATTCCTAATCCTTTATGAAGTGATCGCATCATAGAGAGCGAAAGAGGTCTTTTTTTGTTAAGAACTTCAGACACTTTGCTTTTGCTGCCTATAAAGGGAACAAGAGACTGTTGGCTTAAGCTTAATTGTTCCATTCTAAACTTAATTGCCTCGATAGGATCAGGCATATCTATTGGATATTTTCTATCTTCATATAACTCGATAAGAGTTACTAGAAGCTCTAGTTCATCCCCTTCTAGAGTATTAGGTTTGGCATCTATAAGTACATCAATACGAGATAAAACTTTGTTATAGTCTTCTTCCGTTTTTATTATTTTATTTATCATAATATTTCCTCCGCATTGATTTTGTTATATTCTTTATGAGTTCCAATAAACTGACCCCTCCCCTATCCTTAAATTTATTCTATATAATAGCTTAGAATTCCTATTTTTAATTCAATTTAAAGACCAGTAAATTACTTTTTTATAAATTATACACATAAAAAAGAAATCCAGTCAACTTCAGAAGGCTCAAAATCAGTTAGGGCCTGAATTTCCTCTAAAGGATGACTCTAAATTCTCTGTGATTTCTAATGCCAGGGCTTCAGGAGATGTCTCTGTTTAGGGCAGGACAGCAAAAACGCGAGCCGGTGAGCCGGTTCCATTTTCAATCATCATGGGCATCACATAAAGGATTGCTCCGGCTTCGGGAAGTTGATCCAATTTAGCGATGTTTTCCAGCGCAATTTTATCTGCTGCAAACAGGATTTGATGCACCTTGAATTCTTTTGACTGCCCGTAATCAATGCTTGGAGTATCAATGGCAATCCCTGTTATTTCCCTTTCGTTGGTCAGGAATTGGACCGATTCAGGTGAAAAACCGGGAAAATGAAGCTCTGGAATGGCTTCTTCACCGGTTTTTTCTGTACCTAACACTTTCTCTTTGTCCGGATAATACTTGGTATCGATCCCGGTGTACATGATCACCCAGGCGTGTTCCGGTATCGTCCCGTGTTTTTTTTCCCAATTTTTTACATCTTCCACAGTCAACAGATAATCTCGATCCTGGCTAGATTGCTCGGTTACATCGATCTTCACAGCCGGCCCGATCCATTCCCTTAACGGAATTTGATCAATGGTTCTGCCATTCTTGGCAAAATGAATGGGAGCATCTGCATGGGTACCGCCATGTTCTGCAGCACAATATTCATTGGAGGCATACCAATATCCCTCCTCAGTGATTCCCCAATCGCCTTTTTGTAATTTAAAAGGATTGGCATTGGGCCAGTAAATGGTATTCTCATTAAACGGATAAGTCATATCTAATAACTTTTGTTCGAAATCTTTAGAAAGGTCTGACTTTTGGCAGGCTGTCACAAACATGCTTACAAAAATAATTAGAAAAAAACAACCCGTCAACTTCCCTGAAATTTTCATAATATTCCCTCCCTTATTAATTTATAGGAAATCCCTTTTTCTATTGATGACGATTTCCATGCGATTTTATCAAATTTCCACCCTCAGAGCGACTCTAACCCAATCATACACATAAAAAACAAATTTAATCAATAAAAAATCAGCAACGAGGTTGTTCAAATATGGGGACAGTTGTCCCCCAGATTAAGACATAAATCAGACAGCGGCCTGCCCTTTCTCGATGAAATACAAAAGGCACGGATTTTGCAATATAACTTGTGGTATTCTTTAATTTTTCTGAAAGAGATGTGATACAATGAAAAGATTGATAATCCCCTTGGTGATGGCTTCGCTTATGAGTGCTTCAGCTCTGGCTGCAGACAAGCAGTGTGGGTTTCAGGTAGGAATCTCCTTTGAACCTTTTTTTCCCCAGGGCGAATTCCGGGACATTCTGGACCGTATTGGATGGGGCGGCAGCCTGGATGCCCTCTATAGAATCCCCAACTCCGACCTGATGATCGGCACATCCTTGGCCTACCATGTTTACGGCTGGGACACCCGCTGGGAACCTTTCAATGTGTACATCCCGGAAGTGTTGGTCAAAGTTAGAACCACCAATGCTGTAGTCCGCGGTCACCTGCTTCTCCGGCTGCAGCCGTCCCTGGGAGCCATGCGGCCATATGTCGAGGGCTTGGTGGGCCTCCAGCATCTGACCACCGACACCCGTGTTTATGATGATTATGATTATGACAACGACTGGATCGCCAGCACCAACCAGCTGCGCTCCACAGTGCTGAGCTACGGCTTTGGCGGAGGCATGGTGCTGATTCTGTCCTCCCACCTCCCCCGTCAGGACAGGAGTAGGCGTTTTTCGGTCTTGCTGGACATCGGGATCCGCTATCTCCGGGGAGGGTCGGCGGATTATCTGACCCCTGGAGACATCGAGATTAGCGGAGATACTGCTAACTACTTCTTCAACCGTTCCCGTACGGATATTCTCACTCCCAGAATTGGGGTATCCTTCGCATTCTAGAACTCCGGTAAAACAAATCTCATTTCATTCGTAACAGAGAGACCGGACCGCATCAGCTAAAGCAGCTCTGACTTAACATTTTTGTCATTTATCCCCCATTTTTTTACAAATAGAATCCTTTTTCGGATTCTTCTAAGATTTGGAGTATTCTTCACTTGGAGTTGTTGAATATCATTAAAAATGTCTTTGTCAAGTTTCTTATAATCAAAATTTTTAATCATTTTGTACAGGACATAAATTTTGATTTCAGAGAAGTGTTCCAGAGCATTTTATTTTAGTGCTGCTATTTTAATAAATAAACCTACCCTCAACAAAATTTGACCGATGGTTCTTCCATCTCATAAGCGTAAATAAGTAAATTATTTTTCAAGAAAAATAAGAAGAACAACTGCTGTTAGGGTAAGCACAAGCGAAAAATAGAATGGGGCTGTCATGCCCATGCTCTCCCATAAAATCCCTGCAACAAAAGAAGCGGGCAGGGTGCACAGGCCTGTTATCATCTGAAATACACCCAATCCGCTGGCACGATATTTTTCCGGAGACAACTCACTTACAAATGCCCTTTGCACCGGTTCCAATGCTCCTTTGTGAGCCCCATACAAAATAAAACTTAAAATGACAGTTATATAACTTTTTCCCATAATCAATAAAATAAGGACTCCTGCCCATAAAAGAAAAGATAAAATCAATACTGGTTTTCTTCCAATTCGATCTGCCAGTTTTCCCATGGGAATTGATAATAAAAAAGCCACTGAAGTAAAGATCAGATAAAGCACCGGGATAAAAGTGGTTTTAAAGCCATATTCACTCCCATATATCAATAAAAAGGAATAACTAAAAGCACCTAAAGCAAAAATAGAACTTAAGAAAAGAAAAAGTTTGTAATTTTTATCTAAATCCCTTATAGAAACTCCCTTATAAAGCTTAATCTTTTCTGTTTTTTTCTCCTTTATAAGGAAAAATATCAAAATCACACTTATTAATGTAGGAACAGCCGCAATAGAAAACAAGAGCCTATATCCTAAAAGCTGATAAAAGGCAATACATATGAGTATTCCAACCACAGCACCTAAATGGTCCATAGCCCGAATAAATCCGAAATTCTTTCCTCTATTTTTTTGTGTTGAAATGTCTGCTACATATGCGTCTCTGGGAGCACCTCTTATTTTCCCACCCCTATCCATTATTCTAAATGGAATAAGATGAGTCCATTCTGAAGAAAACGCATATCCTATACGAGAAAGAGCCCCTAATAAATAACCCATCCATATAAAGACTTTCCGTCTCTTCATTCGGTCAGAAAAATATCCGGATAGGGCTTTTGATATAGATACCAGAGCCTCTCCAAGACCGTCAAGGAATCCTAAGGCAGCCATATTTGCCTTGAGAACTTGAGTCACAAAAAGCGGCCATATTGGATAAATCATATCTGAACCTATATCATTCAAGAAAGAGGCCACCGCAAAAGTCCGTATTATTTTTTTAGATTTGTTTGTTTTTTCTTCCACTTTTTCTTTCTTCATATCCTTATAAATATAGGGATTTTTTTCTGTTGATGATGATTTTCACTCGCTTTCATCAAATTTCCATCCTCTGAGCTACTCGTTTAATCATAATACACATAAAAAACAAGCCCAGTCAATTGGGAATCTTTTTCCTCAAATGAGGAAAAAATTGGAAAAAACTAAAGAAAGATGTCAAGGTTTACACATAATCTCACCGGTATCCAATGAGAAGATGCTTTACTCAACGTAATAGCCTATGGAGAAAAAGCTCACCCAGTGCCGGAGCGAGAAGGGGGCTGTTGTTCCCATTCCCGTTTTCTTGAGCGGAAGGACACCCTCGCCGTAGGTATCGGAGAAACGGAAGAGCCTGCCTTTGATCTTTTTTTTCAGGGTGAGAGACATAATTTTCTCTGCGGTGAGTAGGCCGAAAGGAATAGAATACTTACCGCACCAATAGGTATTCCGGTAATCGAGATAGGTTTTACCCCAAAGTTCTTTGGTCAACCCTTTGATTTTGCCGTTGTCCATAATGCCGGTAAGATAAGTACGAATGAGGTGTTGGTCGAGCTTTAGGGCTGTTTCCCGGGCTTTTTCCCCTTCTCCGAAAGGCGAATTATTGAAGTCTTTTCCGTAATGGTTGCCGTCAGAGGAGATAAGAAAAAAAATATCTTTTCCGGCTGTAAGATGGTTTTTATTCATGTAATCCGCGATAACTTTGGACAACTTCATGGAGACTTGCTCCATACGCGCAAAAGGCATGGGTGTGACCATGATGGGAGTGATCTTAATCCCAGGATTAAAATACTGCAGGAAAGGGAGGAGGGCTTCGATGGAATGCTCGATCGCATGAGCCCTGTTATTTGTAATAAAAACAGTCTGATCGAGCCGATCTTTGATATATTCCCGAAGTCCAGAGACAGAGATAGGCTCTTTCAAACCAGGCCAACACGCGAATTCATCCAGGATCAGGATGTTCTGAAGGCCGCTGATCTCATTCCGCACAGTGCCATGGGTGACACCAAAGATGACCACCTCTTTGGCCTTCAAAATTTTAAAGAGCGGATAATAGATTCTTCCGGCATAAAGATAATCGTCATGAGGAGAGATGGCTGCCACAAGCCCTTCGGCCTTAAGGGTCTCTTTTTTCTGGCTCGCAAGATAATCCACAAGCTTATGCATGCTTGTCGGATTCCAACAGAAGCCAACGTCATCCCGTATGGGCCGCCTTTCCTGAGCGGCCAAGGATAGGATACACATTCCCGCAATCAACAGCTTGGCGAATTTTCTCATTGCTTTCTTCTTTTTTCTAAAGATACTGCAATTCTCCCCTAAAATCAAATTTGTAGAATAGCAGTGCTGCTATACTTTTTCCATAAAGAAAATCTTTTTAGGGGATGTCATTAAAAAGTTGGTTAAAATGATATTCTTTCCATTCTAAATAGGGAGCATCCCACATGTTGGTTTTGAGGTCATCCACAGCTACCCAAAGGCGCATCTGATTGGCTGAAAAGATGACCGAATATTCTGTGCTTCCATGGGAGACTATTTGAAGAAGCCTTTTGGCATTAGTTATTCCTAAAGTTTTTCCCTGGCGGGACCAGGCCTCCATTTCGTTCATCCCCGCTTCGTAGCGCTATAGGGAAGAAAAAGAGACTTCTCTGCCAAATGAAGTAAGGGCTTGATCGGGATTGAAGCCATAAACCTTATGATGATTGGAAGCCATGATGTTATGAGGGTGAACCGGTCGAACATCTTCAGGACAGCGCATTTTTCCCCCACAACGGTCTCCTTCATAGACAAATGCAGCATTTTCCTGTCCCTGGTAAGGAAAGGCCCACAGAATAATAGATCCCGGAGCAGTGACTCCTCCCCCATCACACTTAAATCTATTCATCTCTTTAAGAATTTTGGAGGGATTCATTTCAGGGACTCCTCGTTCCAAGATATCTCTTTGAATCCAGGAGCAGGGAGTAATATTCCCCACCACCTGTCCAGGTCCGGTTCCTCCTGCATTTTCCATGCTGTAAAGTCCATCTTCGTTGATTCCGGAAATAGTTCCCATAAATCCTGGCCACATGAAAGAAATCCACCGTTTATGTCCAGGCTCTGAGGGGTTTACCGCAAAAAGAAGGAAATGACTGACTGTGACTTTGCGCACATCACATTCCCCGTCCATATTACGGGCTACCACCAACCCTCCTTGCAGCTTAGTGTTCTGAGTGAAATCTCCCCAAAAAGCGAATTGAGTACAGGAAGAAGGTGAAACCGAGAAAGCAGCTCTTCGTTCGATGTAGGCATTGATGGCCAATAGGTCTGTTTGATTAAAATTCCGCTTTAGAGATTCGACTTTCATTTCGATTCCAGAGTCTTTCATTCCTTGAATGAGAGCCTGAGATTCTTTCTCTAGCTCCAAAGGTATACGGAGGTTTGTTTCAAGAAAGGGAACAAAGATGTCTGTGTACTTTTTGGCTGACCGCCAGACGTCCTCGATTATATAAAATTCAAAAAAATCAATGATCTGTCTTCCCAGAAGATATCCATGGGCATAACCGCGTTCTTCGACGGTCCCCTGAAGCTGGAGGACAGGAAGCCCATTTATCCATCTCAAAGCTCCGTGTTCTGTTTGGATATCTTTTTCGGGGAAAGGGGTGGGAGAGCGGAGAAGACAATCCACATTTGCTTTATCTTCTTTGCTGAGGTCTACAGGAGAGTATCCGGCTCCTGGATGGGATGTGGACCATCCCATTGGTTCAATAGGTTTGAAATCAAGCTGAAGGTCTTTATCTAAATCCATATAAGCTAAGACACTGTATAGGCCGGATGGAAGCTGGGAAAATTCATAGGCCGAAGGTTGATTCAGCGTGATTTCTTTAAAGGGTTTTTTAGCTCCGTATATGTCCCTCTTGCTGAGGGAGTGGACCTTTCCTTGAGAAGAAACATTCCATTTGTACAATCGGATTTGAACCGGACCTTTTTGATTTCCTTTATATTGGATATTTCCGGAAAGCGTTCTATATTGATCTGGAGAAACCGTACAGGATAGGAAAAGAATAATTACAGGAATGATAAAGAGTCGCCCTTTCATTGTTTCCTCCTTATTAATGTCTCCAGCGCTTTCACTTACTTCCCTTGATCGCTTCCGGATGTTTCTGCCAGGCTGGAGCAATCTCCTCAAAGCACTCGAACATTTTTTCGGCCTGGCTGAGATTTTTTTCAACCATTATAATGTTTTAATTGTGCTTGACACTGAGCAAATATTACTATATTTCTTTCAATATAGTCAAAAATATAAACCACAATGAAAGGACAATCGATGAAAAAATCAACACGATATCACACTGCTTTTACCCTTATTTTTATGGGATTGATTCTATTCTTAACATCCGGGATCGAATGTGGACAGGAAGACCCAGCAACAAAGCTTTTAGGAGAATGGATTGTCGCCGGCAAATACGGGACCGGAGACGGCGAAGCCGTGTTTAAAGCTGATAAAACCTATACCTTAAAAGAAATCCACCCTGACGGTACAGCTGTGACCCACAAGGGAGAATACAGACTCGATCCTTCCGTGGAGCCCTGCGCCATCGATCTATGTGTGGGCAAATTCAGTAATGCTGGATCGGAGTGGGCACCACCTTTGGCATTCTGAGGTTTATCTCTGACGATGAGGCCGAAATTCACTTTGATTTCACCATCCGTACGCGGCCTGGTTCCTTTGACGGGGCGACAACCAAAAACACTCATAAGCTGAGTCGGAAGAAATAATATTTTCTGAATTATTTCGGTATAATTATCTTATATTCAAGCTAGGGTCAATCTTCTATGCGCCTGGAGCAGTAGGCCATGAATAGGAACACCATAAGGGCAAGCAGTTTCACAATATCCTTTACAGCTAAAACAAATATCTGCTTTTTTTGTAGGTAACTTAGCATATTTTAGCATAGCATGTTTTTCCCTACTCTGGGAAAAGTAGTGGTTGTAGCGCATTATGGTATTCACCGGAACATTGTTTGGACAGTGCGGCTCACAAAGACCACAGGCATGCCGGCAATAAAGATTGCCATAGGCCTGAGCATAAACTGCTAATTTTTTTTCAGATAGTTTAGAATAACGACTTCCTGATAGCTTAATATAACTCTCCACATCATCAAAATTATTATAGGTTTTACAAACCGTGTTGACATGAGGATTGCTTAAAGCAAAGCGGATCGCTGCATCTCGGATTTCTTTGGGATTGATAAGATTGAATTGTTTCATAAAATCTACACCCGCAACTGATTTTTTTTCTAACCTGGAAAGTAAATTCTTGTAATAACTTGATACTTCTTTCCCTTCTTTCTTTGTTTCATCGACTGAATTCTTTATTTCCAGATATAAACTAATAGGGTCAGTTTTCATCAAAGTCGTTCCAATTTTATTTTCATTACAGATTTTAAGTACTTTTTCTCCCATTTCATGCGCCATAAAGTTGTATGCTAAAAGCATAACATCAAAACGGCCATCTTCGGCAGCAGCAAGCAAGACTTTTTCCATTGATTCTTCGGGGTCGCTATCCCAGTTTGAGCCATGGTTGGAGAGGCCAACATATCTTACGCGACCTTCGCTTTTAAGTTGAGTCATTGCCTCATGAAATGCTTTTGACTTTAATGTCTTAACATTTGGACAAGCGTGAATCATCAGGCAATCGATATAGTCTGTTTGTAACCTTTCCAGGCATTTTCGGGTTCGGGCTATAAGGCTGTCTTTTGTATATTTTTTTCGCAAAGAAAGCTTGCTAGTTATGAAAATTGATTTGCGGTTACGTTTTTTAATAACTTCCCCAATCGCGATTTCATCTCTCCCATTACCGTAACTTTCAGCCGTATCAATATAATTTATGCCTGCATCCAGCATAGCTTCGAGCATTGCTTTGTTGGCATGATGCTCACCAGCAGCAATATCTGATACTTTAAATCCCGTTCGTCCTAAGGTTCTGTATTCCTTTATTTTAGGTGGTTCTGAAGTGTCATCTTCTTTTTCTAACCATTTCGAGTGGCTGAGCAGCAGGGG
>JAUWNW010000089.1 GCA_030612445.1 Candidatus Aminicenantota bacterium | reverse complement strand
CTCATGTCTTTACTTTCAGAACCTGAATTTTAATCCGACTCGAAGATTAAAACCACTAAGATCAAACACTGCGGAACGAATGTTTTCATAACCTGCTGATTTTTCATTTAATATGGCCAGGCCCGGATATATTTGTCTTTTTAAAAAGTAAAGCGTTCCCTCTTCTATAGATATATTATCATTTGCCACGCCCCATATATTCAATTCCCAGTCATTGATTTTGGCTGTTCCCTGGAAATTGCTGATTTTAGCATAGCGGCCATGACATTCGATCAGCAAGATAGCTCTTTGGTTTAAATTGATTTCAAGTCCGATCCCTCCCTGAAACCCCATCCGCTTGGCACTTGCCTCCTGATATAAGCTGTCTAAATTGTCCCCATCCGCACCCAGAGTATAGTTGTACTTGGCAAAATAGAGTACAGGGCCGGCATTTATGGTGATATTAAACAACCGGTGAATTGGGAAAGAGAAAAACATTCCCACTCTGAGGGGAACAACTCTTATCTCAGGCTGACTTACCATTTGGAAAAGATAATATTTGAATTCTTCCTCATAATAATTGAGCAGGCTGCGGCTGCTGGCATAGATAAAACCTGAACCTATTCCGATGCCAAACTTAGGATTGAGATTAAAAACAATATCTCCGGAGGCTTCAGCGCCAAAATGAAAGGGCTTTAAAAAACTCTCGAGAGTGAATCCCTGGGAAACGAGAAAATTAGAATTATAATCATACATTCCTCTGGTTCCTACACCCACATCTCCCCCGGAAAAATAGGTCATGCCTCCGGTTAGTTTTAAACTTAATCCTATTCCATGGAATGAGCCAGGTTCCTCGTATTTCCAAAAATCAGTCTCTTGAGTCAATTTCTCTTTGACTATTTCTACATCGCTTACATGAATATATCCCATAGACACGAATCCATCCTTATCAGACCCTATGATAACCCGGAACCAGGCACCTGTCCGTTCATAGGATTTAAGCATAGCTCCTCTCATGACATAGGTCACCACCGGGCTCTTCATATCAGGTTCCATGCGGATATTCGCCTTTTCAACCAAGACCTTTAATTCCCATTCGGCCGAATTGAGATTTAAGGCAAGAATATTGCCAGGAAAAAGACAGACCGCCAATATAATGATCAGATAGTGTCGAATATCCAGGATAAGTCCCCTAAAAAAATCTCCTTCTCATCTCTCTTTAATGCAATATTTGTACCATATATTATCAGGGAAGAATAATAAAGCGAATGTTTTTCTTGTCCTTACTTTGGGACAGGTGTCTTGTTCTAAGACAAAGGGAAGGTCAAAAGAAAGTCACATCATCCCACCGGATTTGTTGGACTCTGACAGTAAAAATAGTATAATAAAAGGGCAAGTGAATTTTAAAAAATTAAGAATGGTACATTTATTGCTGTTTAGGTTTTCAGTATAAAAATGGGGAAATAATCCAATGAAAAAAAATCTCATATATCTAATCCTAATCTCTTTAACGATTTTATGCTCGCAAGGATTTTCATCAGCAAAAATCCCTTTAAAAAAGACCCAGGAACTCAAATATGAGGTGTCGGTTACGCTTAAGCTCATTCAAGTCTATGTGACTGACAGTGCCGGCGATCCTGTTACAGGTCTTAATAAAGATGATTTTTTAATCTATGATAATAATAAGCTCCAGAAAATAACCGAATTCGAAAGATATGCCCTTATTCCTTCTGAAAAGACACCCGAATCCCAAACCGCGATAAAAGACCAAGAACCGGCAAGCCAAACCAAAGACATCATGAACCGGAAGTTTTTTTTCTTTTTTGATATGGCCAACAATAATGCCAAAGGATTTCTAAAAGCCCAGAAAGCAGCCCTGCACTTCATCGATAATCAGCTGCAGCCTTCAGACGAAGTAGGCGTTATTTCCTACTCGGTCCTTAAACAGCTTACCCTGCATGAATACTTAACCACAGACCGGCAGGTAGTCCGCCAGGTAGTGGAGCGCATCGGGGGAACAGGAAGAGTGGGACGGGCAGAAAATTTTGAGGCCATGGTTTATCAGCAGATCACAGGAGAATCGGCCCTGGATTCCAGCCAGTACAGCCACCCGGTTAAAGATGGCGTCCCAGCGCACCTGAAAGATCCGGCATCAGCTGGTTTGACCAACTCAGGCTTTGATTATTTTGTCGGAGGATCTTTGGAATCCAACAGCCGCTTTGAAAGAGACGCATACAAAAATCAAACGCGCAATCTATTTTCCCGGATTATCGACCTTGCCAAAGCCATGCGCTATATCTCCGGGCATAAACACATCATTTTCTTCTCCTCCGGCATTCCTTACTCCTTGATTCACGGGGTCGAAACCGCCAGTCCCTTTCAGTCTAAGGCATATGGGGTAGACACCCTGCTGCGGAATAAATTTGAGGAACTACTCAAAGAACTTAGTGCGGCTAATACAACCGTGTTCAGTGTGAATACGGAAGCTCTGGCCACCAATATGACACTCCCCGCCCAGATGAAAGGAGAAGCCACCCTCCGCCGAATCTCCCAATATACCGGGGGGAAATTCATCGGTAATGTCCAGAATTACGCAGAAATCCTGGACACGGTCCAGACCTTCACCGGCTCTTATTATGTGCTGGGCTACTATATTGACGAATCCTGGGACGGCCGCTATAATTCCATAAAAGTTTCGGTTACCCGCCCCAAGTGCCATGTCTTCGCCCAAAAAGGTTATTTCAATCCCAAGTCCTTCTCCAAATTTAATGCCATGGAGAAAGAGCTCCATCTCATTGACCTGGCGCTTACGGAAAGGCCTCTCCTGCAAATCCCGCTGGATTTAGCTATGACGGCCCTTCCCTTTCCCTATCAGCAGGGCTCGGGTGTTTTGTTGATGGCCCAGATCCTGGGTGAGAAGCTAGAAAAATCCATAGGCGAAAAAGCGGAGATCTACTTTTTAGTTTTTGATGAAAAGGAGAATCTCATCGATCTTAAAAGAAAGGCGGTAAAGATTTCCAGCTTGAAACGAAAGAACGCCTACTACTATTCTCTACTGCCCATATCTGCAGGATTATATAAATTCCGTATAGTCATTCGGGATATGGATACTGGAAATGGAGCAGTAGGGCGGTATGCAATGGATATCCCGGATATTTCTGCCCAGGGTTTAAAACTTTTCCCCCCGCTTTTTCTGGCTCCCGGAAAATCCGGTCTCTATGTGAGAGGGTTTGTTCCCAAAGCCCTGGGCACTAAATTTGCTCTGCTGGATTATTTTCCCTTTGATCCGGAGCAGTCCTATCCCATCCTGGGGGAAATAGCTGGGGATGCGGCCAAAATCCAGGCTGTGCTCCGCTGTTCCCTGCATAACCTCACCAAACCGGTGCTTAAATTTAAGGCGGCCTTGATAGAAAAATCCTCAAAAAAATCGACTGCCCTGCCGGTATCCATTCTGTCTGGCAAAAAAGAGGGCGAAATGGGGACGCTTTTAGCTGAATTTCAGATGCCGAAAATGGCACCTGGAGAGTACCTTCTCGTAATAATTGCAGAAGATATTTCGAGCCAAGCGCATTCGCAAACATCAACCGCTTTCAGGATCTATTAGAGTCAGATCAATAATAAAAGTTATGCTCTCCGATTTCCTTGATCATTTCTTCAATGTCTTTTAACAGCAGCTCTTTTCTCTTGAGGATAGCCTTGATCTCCTTGTCCTTCAATAAAGGGCCCACTGCATTTTTGATCTTCTCAAAATCGAGGTCTCTGATTTTAGCTGCAAACTCCCGGGGAAGCTGTCGTATGAGCTTCACAGCCTTGATCCCATTGCGGCCGTACATGAGCTGTTTGGTAAACTTACTTGAGGAACGAAATGACTGGGAATGATCAATAAGGATAGTACGCCAGTCATCCGTATAGCGGATATTCTGTTGGGTGCGGTCTTCGTTGGCAATTAAACAGTCGAAAGCCCGGGTCAGGTACTTTCTTTTTATCCAGCGATTCTGGTGTTCCTTAGGAATAGTGATATTTTGTTCCTGCCTGACTAAATCATTCATTCCTCCCTGCAGCCAAAACTGCAAAGAGCCTTTCTTGCCGCTGAATACTCTTTCGACCGTAGGAGGAACCATTCTCAAATCAAGCAGCTTGTCCATCTCATAGGCAGCGATCTCATACTGCCAGCCTTCCAGATAACCGGACTGTTTGCCCTTAGGATTTTTCCAACACCCTTCGATATCTCTGTCTGTTTTACTCAGGAAAAGGTGGTAAGGTTTTGTAACCCCTTCGCCAATGTCTTCATATCTTATAATTTTAGCGGTTTTGAGAAGCTCTTCGATATCATCCCTCTGGGCGATTTCAGCGGAAGTAAACTGCCCCCAACTCAGATGAGACATCCCGGCCAAAATAAAAAGAAACAGGATTATAATTGTCTTTCGCTGCATATAATGGATGATAAGCATTTCCTATATTAGCTATATTAAGTTACAAAACAAACAAAATCAATGAAAAATTAAATGACCAAGATCAAGGACCTGAGGGTGGTTGCCCGGACTTCTGCATTTTTTTTCAAGGGCCAGAATTTAGATGTCCGCGAGATCGGCAAAAAATTAAACGTTGGGAAGGTCCTGGAGGGGAGCGTCCGCATAGCCGGAAACCGAATCCGCATCACAGCCCAGCTTATCAATGTCGCTGATGGCTATCATTTATGGTCGGAGCGCTATGATCGCGAGCGGGTCGTTTAGTATTCAGTTAAAGGGCAGAGCAGAAAAAGATACTATGATCCTGTTTTCTTTTGGTCCGAGAGAGGGGATATACAACAGTTCTTCCTTATGATAATGCACTAATTTCTGCAGCCAGTCCCCGTTTTGACAAGGTGCAATAATCTTTTTGACAATCTCTAGTCCCTTTGCTATTATAAAAACTAGTGAACATCAAAAGAAAAAAGCTTTTTAATCTGGTTTTTCTTTTTATTTTTTTGACCATTACCCTATTCATTAACTTTTTTCATATCGAAAAGAACCTCAATGGCAGCGATAACTGTGTTGCTTGTAACTTCCTAAATTCGACATTTATGACCAACCAGATTAATTTCTTTATTCTTCCCAAGCCTTCAGCCTTAGGAATATTGGAAGCATTCTATTCTTTTAATTATGCCTATATTAAAACCATCCAATCCTCCGCCCGCTCCCCTCCTCAGGCCTAAACCTTTATAGATTAGGCTTATTTTCTTAATTTATTCTATTTTAACTCTTTAAAAAGAAGATAGGACAGATTGCTCTTAGAGGAGGTGGACAATGAAAAGAAAGTTTTTTAGATCAAATATTTTCTGTATATTTTTGTTAATTATTTTTGTTCCTTTAATTCATGGGCACCAACAGAATCAAAACCGTCAAAGAGAGCGGCGTGGAAGAGCCAACGTTTTCACCATTAAAGGAAAAGTAATAGATTGGGGAAAAAATTATGTAGAAAAGGCACTTGTCTTAATTCCAGAAATTTCCAAATCAGCAAAAACTGATAAATCGGGCAGCTTTGAAATAACCCAAATCCCCCAGGGAAGATACCACGTTGAAGTTTATGCGGAAGGATTCCTGGATTATTCTTCTGACCCTTTCAATATCAGAGAAGATAACTTACGCTATCAAATAGTTTTAATGAAGAAAATCGAAGAGGAAATAGTAGTTACAGCTTCTCGCACCCAAAAACTATATAACGAAACCGCGGTTAAAACCGAAATCCTATCTAACCGAGAAATTACAGCGAAGGCACCCTCCAATCTTGCGGATGCTCTTTATGAGACCACAGGGATTAGGATTGAAAATGATTGTCAAAATTGCAATTTTACTCAATGCCGGATTAACGGGATGCCTGGGAAATATTCTCAAATCTTAATCGACAGTTCTCCTATTATCAGCGCTATGACAGGCGTATATGGACTAGAACAGTTACCTGCAGAAATGATTGATAGAATAGAAATTGTTAAAGGAGGCGGCTCAGTTCTTTATGGAGGCAATGCTATTGCTGGAGTAATAAATGTCTTAACAAAAGAGCCAAAAGAGAATAACAGCCATATAAAATTACAGCAAGAAGTCATTTCAGGGAAACCTTTTACTAATATTGGATTCCAATCTAGTGTGATTTCTAAAGATTTAAACACAAAAGGTTATTTATATGCCAGCTACCAAAAAAGAGAACATGTTGATTTAAATGGAGATGGATTCTCCGAACTTGGCAATATAAATAATACCTCTTTTGGTTTTAATTTTTTTAATGATTTTCTTAGTATACATAGTAAGGTTAAAGTAAGCCTTTTTAGGATATTCGAAGAAAGAAGAGGAGGAAACCTTTTCCAAAAACCCCCTCATGAAACCAACACTACTGAATGGATAAAAACAGACCAGTTAGGCCTAAGTTCTGAATGGGAACAGTCCTTCTCAGAAAAAATGAATTATGTCCTCTCTTTTTCTTTAGTAAATTCGAAAAGAAACACTTATTATGGCAGCCACAAAGATCCAAATGCATATGGAAAAACGGAAAATCCCCTACTTTTTCTAAATTCCCAAGTCAATTATCAAATAGGAGAGCATGTGCTCTCTATGGGAGCTCAGCATAAAAGAGATGAAATCAATGATGAAGCAATTGGTTATAATAGGATAATAGAAAATATTTATCATGAAACTGGAGTTTTCATTCAGGATGACTTTAAAATAGGCAAAACTTTTTCCTTTTTAAGCGGCCTTAGATTAAACAAACATACTGTTCTGGATAAATTAATTATTACTCCCCGAGTAAGCGTTCTTATAAATTTTAGCAGAGACATAGCTTTTAGAACAAGCTTCTCTACCGGATTCAGAGCCCCCCAAGTTTTTGATGAGGATTTGCATATAAGCCAAGTTGGAGGAGAAGGGATGATGATCGTAAATTCTCCCGAGCTTAAAGAGGAAACATCTTATAGTCTATACAGCGGATTAGATTATGGGAAACAAATCGGAGGAAATCTTATTCAACTAAGTATAGAAGGATTTTATAATAAATTAAGTGACACTTTTGTCCTTCAGGAGATAGAACGAATAGAAAATGCAAGAATAATGGAGAGAATAAACGGATCTGGATCAAAAGTCTATGGACTGTCTCTTGAAGCAGGTTTGGTTTTGGGGCCAAGATTCTCCCTTGCAACAGGATGGACTTTTCAAAGAACTAAACGATATGAACCGGAGCCGTGTTTTAATGCAAGAGAATATTTCAAAACCCCTAAAATTTATGGACACTTTGATCTGAAATATGAAAATGACAAATTAGTAAATTTAAATATCTCCGGGGATTACACTGGCCCTATGAAAGTGCCTCACTATGCAGGATATATCCCTGAAGATATACTGGAAACAACAAAATCATTCTTTGTAATAAATCTAAAGCTGCGTAAGCCTATAAACATTTCTGAAAACAGCAAGATTTCAATATTGTTCGGCATTCACAATTTATTCGATTCTTATCAGGGCGATTTTGATTTAGGCGTAGATAGGGATTCAGGCTATGTATACGGCCCGAGAAAGCCAAGAACTTTTTATACTACCTTTCAGTTTTCTCTCTGAAAATGGCTCACAGGCGTACAGGAGCTGTTTGGTAAACTTGCCGGAGGAACGAAATGACCGGGAATGATCAATAAGGATAGTGCGCCAGTCATCCCTATACCGGAAGTAAACTACTCCCAACTCAGATTATTCTATTTCTTCAAATAATCAAGCATTTGTCTGGCTGTGGCAGCTTTTTCATGCTCAGGAGATAATTCCAGGAATTTTTCCAGATTCTTAACAGCCTCATCAATGTTATTTTGCCCAAGATAAATTGTGCCAATCTCGTAATATGCATCTGCATAATCTTGCTTAAGGTCTGTTGTCCTCAGAAAAGCTTCCAGAGCTTCTTCCCTTTCACCCAGTGCGATTAACACAAGTCCTAAATTATAATAAGTATCATGATCATCCTGATTGAGTTCAACTGCTTTTTTATAATATTTTTTTGCCTCTTCAAATTTTTTGGCCCTGCCCAGCACCTCGCCCAGTTCTTTATTGCTGCTGTAACTTTCCGGGTTTAATTCTACCGCCTTTCTGAAGGCAGACATAGCTTCTTCGTTTTCTTTCATTTTTTTATAAGCTAGTCCCAGGTTAAAGTAATAACCCCAATTTAATGAATTGAGTTTTACTGCTTCTTGATAAGATTGGACGGCTGCCTCATACTTTTGTTTCTCGTACAGCTTATACCCTTTGAGAAATAGCTTGTCAGCATCAGAAAGGGCTTTTTCTATAGTCTTCTCGGCATTCAACATTTTGACATCTAATTTTGTCGCTTCTGCAATGGCTACTTTTACTTCATAATATGCAGGGATAAAGCCTTCTTTCTGGAAAGTAACTTGATAATATCCCGGCCAGATTCCGATTTGAGCGAATTTACCCTTTTTATCTGTTGAAATATTAAATCTTTTTGCTGATGTTTTTGTAGAGATAATAATAATTGTTACTTTTTCCAGAGGGTTTTTTTCGCTGTCTGTGACAATTCCTTCGATTTTTCCATGGACCTGAGCAAATGAGCTTAAACTAAAAGCAACTATCATACCTGCTAAAATTAAGCCCTTTTTTATCATAATTCCCTCCTGATTTTGTTTTTTGTCTTTTCTTCCAACTCCTTGATTTTTGGCTGATTTGGATTAAGTTTCAAAGATTTCTGGAGAAGCGGAAAAGCTTTTTTGGGTTGGTCCAGGTTTAGATAACATTCAGCTGCGAGGTTTAATATGCTTAATTCTGTTGCCTCTTCCAGCAGTTTTTCAAGATAGACTAGTGCTTGGGACCAATCCTCGAGAGCTGAATAATTTGCAGCAATGACTTTTGCGGCTTCTCTGTTTCGGGTTACTTTATACAGGGTAGTGGCAATTCTGAGAGATTCAGCGTATTGTTGGAGGGCAAAAAGGGTTCGGGCAAGTAAAAGTCTGGCCTCCGGTTTATCCTTTATATTTTGTGCTTTCTCGAGAGTGTCTCTGGATTGTTCATATTTTTCTGTCATGAAATACTGATAGGCTAATGAATAAAGGTCTTCAGGATTGGGAAATCCTTTATGAATCTGGGCATAAGCCCAGGGGAGGACAGAATATGCTTGGGCAAGCAGAATAAAATGTTCTTTTCCTTTGAGGATTTCTCTCCCATCAGCATCCAGAATGGTTACTTCTACCCGGTAATATCCCGGACTGAAAGATGGAAGAGAAATAGGATTGATATCAATTCCTTGCCTGTCCGGACTCATGATTTCGCTCAAAGGCTTTTTGATGCTGTGGATAGTGGCATCGGTATTAAGATCGATGACCTCGATCAATAACGATTTTCCCTGTTGTTGTTTTAGATTATGTAACTGAAAGTAAATGCCAATATCTTTTTTTGGCAGGAAATTGTTCTGGGCATTTATCAAATACTGGTTTCCATTGAATGCGAATGCTTTTAGTTTCGTTCTCTGATTTTCTCCTAGTTCCAGGCGTTTCTGATAAAGAAGAAAGCTGCTAAAAAAAGGCCCGCTTTTTTCAGCAGGGATTAAAACATCCGCCTGGAAAGATGTAAATTCTTTTCCTGTCTTATTTTTAAGTAAGAAAAAAAGCTTAAATTTTCCCGGGATAATCGGCAGTATATCCTGAAAAGCAAAAATCTGGCGTTCATGTTTCCTGTATTCTTCCGGGGTAATATTTATAGGAATTTCTCCTTCCTTTTCCTGGACAAGCTTTCCTGTGCTATCTTCGACCCTTATGATGATCTGGAAATTAGCATAATTTTTCTCTTGATAGGAAGAAAAATTTACTTTGCCTGGTTCTAACGTCCAGTGAATAAAATATTGTCCGGCATTTTTAAAAATCGCTGTTCTGGCATGATTGTCGACAAAATCATGGGTATAATCTACCTCTATATAGTCCTTGTAGTCGAGAAAATGACGTGCATAAGCATCAGGAAATTTTTTTTCCGCCAGAGAATAGATACCGGACAAAACTGATCCGGAGGAAAGAGAGGTAACCCCAAGAGTTGCTTCTCCCGGGATATAAGACAAGGAAGCCCCGGCCAGTTCCCCGGATATTTTCCTTATAGCCTGATATGCTTGATTGCGGCTGAGCCCCCGGCCTGCTGTGGGAGCTGCGAGCTTCTCAGGCCCTTCTACATCCGGTGAATAGAGGCGGTACTTGCCTAATCCCTGAGGTTGGTAAAAAACCAGATAGAAAAATGGAGGAAGGCCGTATTTTACATCTCCTTTATAATGCCAGAGTTCAAGCGGCCAGACGTCAGATTGAGTCGCATATATTTGCCTTTCTAAGGGGGGGCCCAGGAGAAGATAAAAATAGCCTCTTTCTGTCCGGCTTCCTTTTTTAAAACTTTCATGTCCAAAATTGAGATCGGAAAAGCGGATACGCTTCATGTATTCCTGATAAAATTCGTTTTCGCGTGTATCCGGCATGGGGTCACGCCTGTTCCAGAAGAGGCTGATGAATTTATCTCTTTCTTGGTTTGTATTAAGTTTCAAGAAAACATCTTTTTCGGTTTTTGTGATGATGGGAGAAACGAGTCCAAGCCAATCTTTGTGCTTTGGCAAAAGCTTTTCTCCTGCTAATAGGAGTAAAGAAGCAGTAGTTAGCATTAATAGAATGAAATTTATCTTTTTCATTTTTTTAGTTTCTGCTTTACCTTATCAATTTCTATATATTAAAATACCAAATGTGCAGATAAGTTGCAATTGCTTCTGTTTATTATGAGCTCCTGAAATTTACCCCTTTTTATCCAATTTATTGGATAATCCAAAAAATTGGATAAAAAAACAGGAAAGAAAATAACTATCTTGTTGATAAAAAAGGAATTGTGTTATCAATTATTTTGGCATGTATTTCGCATCTAATTTCTAATAAGGTGTATTATTTTTGTATTATTAATATAATAAGGATGGTAAGGAGGTGAAAATAGGGAACAGCATAAAAAATCTAAAGGGAAATGGAATTTTAATTTAAAAAAATCGGAGGTAAAATGAGATTAAAAACTTTTATTAGTGTATTTACCCTCTTTCTCATGCTTGCACCTTTTGCTCTTTCTCAGTCAAAGAGTACAGGTGCTGTTGTCGGAACTGTAATGGATGATCAAGGCGAACCTCTTCCTGGTGCTACCGTAACCTTAACAAGCCCTAATCTTATCGGTATACGAAGCGCAACT
Source organism: Candidatus Aminicenantota bacterium (assembly GCA_030612445.1). GTDB lineage: Bacteria > Acidobacteriota > Aminicenantia > Aminicenantales > Aminicenantaceae > JAUVXM01. The sequence continues at coordinate 919 of JAUWNW010000089.1, read as the reverse complement.
ACAGATGATAGAGGGAATTATCGATTTCCAGCTCTTCCTCCAGGCCTCTATGCTGTAAAAGCGGAACTGCCGGGGTTTGGAACAGTCATTCAGGAGAATGTCCGGGTAACAACAACTGTGAGATTAACAGTAGATATTACAATAAAGCCAAGCGCTATTGAAGAAGAAGTGACAGTCATTGCTGAATCTCCCACAATAGATGTGAAATCCACAGAAACCGCTTCAGTAACACTTACTGAAGACCTGTTAAAAAATATGCCTTTCAGTAATTTTGCCATGGACATTATCAATCTTGCTCCTGGAATAACAAATGATGTGGCCTATGGAGCTTCAGAATCAACAGGAATCTCTTATCAGATTGACGGCGTAGATGTTTCTGACCCTGAAGCCGGTTCCGCCTGGGTTTTCAATGATCCTAACATTATTGAGGAAGTTAAGGTTATGGCCCTCGGTTTGCCGGCTGAGTATGGTAATTTTACAGGTGTTGTTTTTAACCAGATCACAAAATCAGGCGGAAATGAATTTTCAGGTTTCTTTCACACCATCTTTCAGGGAAAAGCTGAAGACGGGAAGTTCTGGCAGGCTAACAATAACAGCGCTTATATTGACGATTTTCCGGATCTGACCCCCCCCGCCCAGGCAATAATGGATTTCGCTGCAAACATTGGCGGCCCCATTTTAAGAGACAAAGTATGGTTCTTTCTTGGTGGTCAGTACTACAATTCGAAGAATTATCCGACGGGCTTCCCTGACCCAAGAGAATATAAACAGCCAAGAGGTTTTTTGAAAATAACGGCTCAATTGACTCCTTCAACCAATATTAACTCTTTTTTTGAAGTGGATATTTATAATGGTATCAACCGAGGTGGGAGTGCGACAACCCATCCGGATGCATGCGTTGATCAAAAGTCACCGGATT
>JAUWNW010000026.1 GCA_030612445.1 Candidatus Aminicenantota bacterium | reverse complement strand
TTCATGTTTAAAATATTTCTCTAACATCATATCTCCCTATTTTACCTGAACTATTCATAAAAGATGAAATTTAGGTGTGGCTTGTGCTCGCTTCAGATTTTTAACGCCATTCTTCTTCGTTTTTCTCGGCGTCTGCGCAACACCCCCCGTCCGTGGGTCACACATGCTCAACGTCCGACTACGTCGGATTCCCTCGAAAAAACTCATCAGAAGGCTAAATCTTCAATGTCGCTTCAGCCCCATCAGAATTTCATTAGATTTTAGCCTTTTAACTAAAATTTCAAATTTTACTGCCTTTCCTGAAGTTCCTGTTTTTCCTGTTCTTTCTGCTTTTCCGTATCTGCGGCAATCTCGACTCGTGAATAATCCAGGTTCTCCTGAACTATTCATAAAAAATATCTATATATATAATATAAAGTAAAATGCAAATTGTAAATTGTTTCATTTTTTTCCATTTTCCATTCACTATTCTCTATTTTGGGAGATCTCCTATAAAGAGTGTATTTAGAATTGAAAGTTGATTTTAATCAGAAAAAATTATAAACTTCTTTTCTCATAATCTATTTGGAGGCGTGAATATGAATGATACCCCTACAACAAAAGCCAAAGCGCACTTTGGCAAAATAGTTGAAGAACAACTTAAACGAGTTGAAGAGATGAAAAAACCCCAGGAATGGTTAGATTACGCAAAAGTTAAACCTATTAAAATCGGAATTCTCGGTGGGGATGGAATCGGCCCCTTTATTGCTGAAGAAGCAAAAAAGATCTTAGTCTTTCTCTTGAAGGAAGAAATAGAAAGCGGCAAGATCGAAATCAGAGATATCAAAGGACTGACAATTGAAAATCGCTCAGAACAAATGAAATCTATCCCGGATGATGTTCTGGAAGAAATCAAACAGTGCCATGTAACTCTTAAAGGCCCAACTACTACTCCCAGAAAAGGTGACCCTTGGCCAAATATTGAAAGCTGTAATGTTTCCCTGCGGCGTTATCTAGACCTTTTTGCCAATGTCAGACCTGTCAGGGTACCTAAGCAAGGAATCGACTGGATGTTCTTTCGGGAAAATACCGAAGGTGCTTATATTATGGGAAGCAAGGGGATCAGTGTAACTGATGACCTTGCTATTGATTTTAAGGTTATCACAAAGCAAGGGGCTGAAAGGATTGTCCGCCTTGCCTTTGAATATGCAAAAAAGAACAAAATCAATAAAGTCACAATTATTACTAAAGCAAATGTTATAAAAACATCCGATGGTTTATTTCTGGATACTGGCTACCGCATCGCCAAGGAATACCCGGAAATAGAATGTGATGACTGGTATATAGACATTATGGCTGCGAAACTTGTAGATCCAAAGCGCAGAACCCAGTTTAAAGTTATGATCCTTCCCAATCTATACGGAGATATCCTTACTGACGAAGCTGCCGAATTTCAAGGCGGAGTCGGGACTGCAGGCAGTGCTAATATCGGCATGCGCTATGCCATGTTTGAAGCTATTCATGGCTCAGCACCCCGTATGGTAAAAGAAGGCCGCGCAAAATTTGCTGACCCTTGCAGCATGATCAAAGGCGCATCCCTTCTCATAGACCATATCCGCTACCCGGAAAGAGCAAAAAAACTTGAAATGGCAATGGATATCTGCGCAAACTATGAGAAGAAAATGGTCATGACAGGACGAGACACAGGTTGCACAGGTGCAGAATATGCAGAATATCTCATGGAAACTATCGTGGATCCCAAGCTGGAGGAACGCTGGAAAAAATTCACTGAGTAAACTTGATATTATTGCCTTTAGAATAAGGGAATAACTTTTATTCTTAGTAATATTAATAAAAAAGAATATATTTTAGGAGGAACTAAAATGAGTAAGATTTCAGTAATCGGGGCCGGACATGTCGGTGAAACAACAGCTTTTAAAATCGCCGAAAAAGAACTGGCCAATGAAGTTGTATTGGTTGATGTTATCGAAGATATGCCTATCGGTAAAGGGCTGGATATGCGGGAGGCCGGTCCGGTCGGAAAATTTGATACCAAAATCTATGGCACCAACTCTTATGAAGATACTGCAAATTCAGATATCGTCGTCATCACTGCCGGAAAACCCAGAAAACCTGGCATGAGCCGGGATGAACTCGTTGACGCAAATTTCAATATAGTCAAACCAGTCACTGAAAACGTGGTAAAACACTCACCAAATGCCATTCTCATCATAGTCTCTAACCCGCTTGATGCTATGGCTTATACAGCCTATAAGGTAAGTGGCTTCCCCAAGAACCGTGTTTTTGGAATGGCTGGCATCCTGGATACTACCCGCTATAGAGCCTTCATCGCCATGGAAACAGATGTTTCAATAGAAAGTATCCAAGCCCTTGTTCTGGGCGGACATGGAGATACTATGATTCCTTTTGCTCGTTATACGACTATTTCCGGTATCCCTGTTTCCCAATTTATTCCAGAAGATAAACTCAATGCCATCATAGAAAGAACTGCTAAAGGCGGCGGTGAGATCGTAAAATACCTGAAAACCGGAAGTGCTTACTATGCGCCTGCCCTGGCTATTACGGAAATGGTCGAATCAATTGTCAAAGACAAGAAAAAGATCCTTCCCTGCACAGTATTTCTCGAAGGTGAATATGGAATAAATGGCATTTTCTTTGGATCTCCTGTAAAACTGGGCGCTAATGGATTGGAAGAAATCATCGAGATCGATCTAAACGACGCTGAGAAAGAAGCTATTAAAAAATCAGAAGCTGCTGTCCGAAGTGTTATCGACCTTCTAAAACTGTAAAAAAATGTCAGAACATCATATAACAACCCCAGTTACAGATGAAGTCATCGGAAAACTCCGAGCTGGAGATTCAATCTTTATAAGCGGATACCTTTATACGGGAAGAGACTCTGCCCATAAAAAACTGATTGACCTTATAGAAGAAGGAAAGGACCTTCCAATTGACCTTAAAGGACAACTCATTTATTATGTCGGACCGACTCCTGCGCGCCCAGGAAAAGCTATAGGTTCTGCTGGACCCACCACAAGTTACAGAATGGACTCATTTGCCCCTACCTTACATGAACTTGGATTGAAAGGCACTATTGGAAAAGGTGCCAGAAGTGAAAAAGTAAAGGAATCTCTCATAAAATACAAAGCTGTCTATCTTGCTGCCGTAGGGGGAGCAGGAGCTCTTATATCTCAGAGTATTGAAGAAGCTGAAGTCATCGCCTACCCTGAACTCGGCCCGGAAGCTATTCGTAAAATCAAAGTAAAAGATTTTCCTTGTATTGTCATAAATGACATGTACGGAGAAGATTTATACCAGGATGGCAAGAGACAGTATCAGAAATAACTGCACATTAGAATATTAAGCGGACAGGAATAAGAGGAGTGGATAAGCTAAATCACCAAAAAATAGACAGTCCCTCTATTATAAAGGGGCTGTCTACTTCTAAAAAAGGTTTTCCCCTTTTGCATAACTCAGACCAATAATTTAATAATTCAATATATTAAGGAAAACAAAATGAAAATTCATGAGTTTCAAGCTAAAGAAATTCTCGCTAAATTTGGAGTCCCCATACCGAAAGGAGAAGTCGCTGAAACCCCTGGCCAAGCCCGTGAAATTGCCAGCAAAATAGGCCCACGCGTAGTAGTAAAAGCACAGGTTCATGCCGGAGGCCGAGGTAAAGGAGGCGGAGTTAAATTAGCCAATAATCCTGAGGAAGCAGAAAAACTTGCTGACAAGATTTTAGGCATGAATCTTGTCACTCATCAGACCGGACCTGAAGGAAAGTTGGTAAAAAGAGTTCTTGTTGAAGAAGCTCTGGATATAGACAGAGAACTTTATATTGGGATCGTGATTGACCGTGCATCTGAATCTCCCGTAGTTATGGTCTCCCCGAAAGGCGGCATGGAAATTGAGAAAGTGGCTGCTGAAACCCCGGAACTAATATTCAAGGAATACATCAACATCTCTACTGGCTTTGGAGGCTTTCAAGCAAGAAATCTCGGCTTTAAACTTGGGTTACAAGGAAATACACTTAAACAAGCAGTTAAATTCCTTCTAACACTATATAAAGCGTTTGAATCATCAGACGCTTCCCTAGCAGAGATCAACCCTCTTCTCATTACAAAGAAGGGAGATGTTTTAGCTTTGGATGCCAAAATGAATTTCGATGACAACGCTTTAGCCCGCCATCCGGAAATAAAAAATATGCGTGATTTAAACGAAGAAGATGAACTTGAAGTCGAAGCCTCCAAATTTGGCCTAAACTACATCAAGTTGGATGGAAATGTCGGCTGTATGGTAAATGGAGCAGGCTTAGCTATGGCAACCATGGATATTATTATGCATTCAGGCGGAATGCCGGCAAACTTTCTGGATGTAGGTGGAGGAGTTTCAGAAGAAGCAGTTAAAAGCGCCTTCAAAATCTTAGTATCGGACAAAGACGTCAAAGCGGCTCTGATCAATATCTTTGGAGGAATCGTCCGCTGTGACCTGGTAGCTAATGGAATAGTAAAAGCAGCCAGAAATCTTGACATTAAAATTCCAATGGTCGTAAGGCTTGAAGGAACAAATGTCCAACTGGGTAAAAAAATTCTGGAAGAATCCGGGCTTTCATTCTCTGCCGCCTCAAGCATGAAAGAGGCAGCTGAAAAAGTCGTCCCACTTGCCAAATAAAAAAGGAGTCAATAATGAGTATCTTAATAGATAAAAATACCCAAGTTGTTGTTCAAGGAATAACAGGAGGAGAAGGGACTTTTCATACAGAAAAAATGCAGGAATACGGAACTAAAGTAGTAGCAGGTGTAACACCCGGAAAAGGCGGACAGACACATTTAGATGTACCTGTGTTTAATACTGTCAAAGAAGCTGTAGAGCAGAAAGGAGCTAATGCAGCAGCCATATTCGTGCCACCATTTTTTGCAGCTGATGCAATAATGGAAGCTGCTGCTGCCGGCGTGAAACTGGTGGTATGCATCACCGAAGGAATCCCGACATATGACATGATCAAAGTCAAACAATTCCTCAAGGATAAAGACTGTAACCTCATCGGCCCCAATACACCGGGCATTATCTCTCCTGGACAATGTAAGATCGGTATTATGCCGGGCCAAATTCATACTCCGGGTACTATTGGGATCATCTCCCGCTCAGGCACGCTGACATATGAGGCAGTCCAACAGGTCTCTCTCCAGGGATTTGGCCAATCAACAGCAATCGGAATTGGCGGCGACCCTATTGTGGGATTAAAATATATCGATCTGTTAAAATTATTCAAAGCAGATGAAAATACGGAAGTAGTGGTTTTAATCGGTGAGATCGGGGGAAGTGCAGAAGAGGAAGCTGCTGAGTATATTAAAAAAGAATTTCCTAAACCTGTAGTCAGCTTCATCGCCGGCCAAACTGCTCCTCCAGGCAGACGTATGGGTCATGCCGGGGCTATCATTGCCGGCGGCAAAGGAACAGCTAAAGAAAAAATGGCTGCGCTCGAAGCTGCTGGAGTATTGGTGGCAAAATCCCCCGCAGATATGGGTGTTATGGTAAAAAAAGCACTTTCATGACCTGAACTACTCATAAAAAAAATGTCCACAGCTTCGCACCCTGTGCCTTGCATCTGTAACAACATCGATTAGTGAATAATCCAGGATAACTAAAATTGCCAAAGCTTAAAGCTGACCTCCATACTCATACTTCAGAGGACCCTCGCGATATAATCAAATACGACGCTTACTGTCTTATCGACAAAGCAGCTAGATTAGGATTTGATGTCTTAGCTATTACAAACCATGATCTTGTTACTTACAATAAGAAATTAGTTAAATACGCAGAAAAAAAAGATATTCTCCTTATTCCAGGGATGGAAGCAACTCTATCCGGAAAGCATGTCCTGATCCTCAACCCAGAATTCAATGAAAATTTAAATGGGCGTTCAATCCGTGATCTTCCAAAGCTCAAATCTGACAAAAACCTTATTATCGCTCCTCATCCCTTTTTTCCTCAGGCAAAATCTTTGAAATCTCTTTTTTATACCTATGCCCCCTACTTTGATGCTCTCGAATTTTCTCATTGTTATAACAACTTGTTTAATTTCAACAAAAAAACAATCCAAGTAGCTGAACAGCAAAACCTTCCCCTGATCGGCACCTCTGACTGCCATTTTCTTTGGGAGTTCGGTTCTACTTATTCTTTAATCGACTCTAAAAAAGATCCTCAATCAATTATTGAAGCAGTCAAAAATGGAAAAATTGAGGTATGTTCGACTCCCCTACCTTTTTTATCTATGCTCAGAATAGCTTATAAATACTTTCAACTCAAGCTGATCATAACCATAAACCGGCGAGATGGAAAAGAAAGTGGCAAAAAGAATCAGGTTAATTGATTAAGAAATCCGCGTGTTTTCGTATCAACTAACTTGATTCTTTCTAGCTGTTCTTCTTATATTATCAATTGAAGAGTCCATATAAAACGTTTATAATCCAGCCTGAGGAAATTGAAAATGAAAAGATATGTTTTGTTTATATCAATCCTAATATTTGGGTCCGCATTTTTTGCTCAAGACATCCAGCATCAGGTCGGTGTTGTTAATATAGAGGTGCCGGTTAGGGTATTTAAAGGCAGAACCTTTATTGATGACTTGACTATTGACGATTTTGAAATTTACGAAAACAACATCCTTCAGAAGATCGAGGCTGTCTATTTGATCAAAAAAAACAGCATAGAAAAACAGGAAGGAGAGCAGCAGTTCTCCCCCAAAGTCACCCGAAATTTTGTGCTTCTTTTTGAAATCACCGAGTATTTACCTAAGATCGAAAAAGCCATTGATTACTTTTTCAACTATGTCATTCAACCAGGCGACAGCCTTCTGGTTATAACTCCAAGGAAGACCTACAATTTCAAGAGTGAAGCTATAAAAAAATTGCCAAAAGATATTATTATTGACCAACTAAAAGGAAAATTAAGGAGGGATACTAAACTTGGAAATTCAGAATACTGGAGTTTAATTAACGATCTTAAAGCAATAATGTCAGATTCCGACCTTGACTTAGAAGTAAGACTCCAAAATTATGAAAGCAGTCTACTCAGACTGGATGGTATGAGGAGTATTAACGGGAAAAAATTACTTGATTTTGCCGGATACCTTAAAAGCTTAGAAGGACAAAAACATGTCTTTCTTTTCTATCAAAAAGAACTTATTCCTAAAATCGATTATAGAACCATTATGCAACTTGAATCCCTTAACCAGAACCATCCGGACCTAATTATGAAATTGTACGAATTATTTGATTTCTATAAAAGAGATATCGCTTTTGATGTTGATAAGGTCAAACAGGCCTTTTCTGATTCTTTGATCTCTATACATTTTTTACTTATTACCGCTCAACGGCCTCAAATGCAAAGCCTTGAATATTCAAACACAATCAGAATGGAAGAACAGACTGAAGATATCTTCAGTGCTTTTTCAGAGATGGCCAAGGCCACAGGAGGGCTGGTTGACAGCTCTGCCAATGCTGCAGTTTCATTTAAAAAAGCAGTAGAAGCTTCAGAAAATTACTATTTGCTCTATTATTCACCTAAAAATTATGAACTTAACGGAAAATTCAAAACCATAAAAGTCAAACTAAAAAACATGAAATACAGAATCACTCACCGCGCTGGGTATATCGCAAACTAAAAGAGAACTATTCTTCCTCAGTGGCTCTTACTCTTCCTTCTTTTACAGAATCGTCTATGATTTTTTTCTGAAACTGACGCGGCACTTCTTCGTAGCTGGAAAACTCCATAATAAATGAGCCTCTTCCTCCGGTTATAGAGGTCAGGGTTGGCTCGAAATCGATCATTTCCGCTAAGGGAGCCTGGGCTTTAATTATCCTCAAACTTCCTTTCTGCTCCATCCCCTGTACTTTACCCCTTCGTCCATTTAGGTTTCCCATAATATCTCCCATATAAGATTCGGGAGTATATATTTCAATACTCATTATAGGTTCAAGAATTGTCGGTTTCGCAGCTTTTATCCCCGCTTTAAACGCCATAGAAGCAGCAACTTTAAATGCTATATCCGATGAATCTACATCATGGTAGGAGCCGTCGCATAGATTGGCCTTAAAATTAACAGTGCGGTACCCTGCCAGAACCCCTTTCTGCCTTGATTCTTCTATACCCTTTTCCACAGAAGGAATATAATTTTTCGGAATCGCACCTCCGAATACACTGTTCTCAAATTCAAATTCCTTTTCGCGTGAAATAGGCTCAAATTTTATCCTTACATCCCCATACTGACCTCTGCCGCCTGTCTGTTTTTTATATTTCCCTTGTACATCAGACTTGCCTTTTATGGTTTCGCGGTAAGATATTTTTGGAGGTTTTAATTCAACATTAACATTATATCTGTTTTTAAGGCGGTTAGTAATTATTTCAACATGAAGCTGCCCGTTTCCAGAAATTATCAATTCACTTGTTTCAGCATCCCTCTCTATCCTGGCAGTGGGGTCCTCCTCGGTTATGCGGTGTACAGCCTGCGATATTCTATCTTCATCCGCGCGGGTTTTTGGTTCGATAGCAAAAGATATGGAAGGTTCAGGATATTTAAATACTGGGAACTTAACCGGATTTCTTTTGTCACAAAGAGTATCTCCGGTTGAAGTGTATTTCAATTTAGCGGTAGCTACCAGATCACCGGCTTTAGCCTGGCCGGCAGGGACCTGCTCTTTTCCTTGGAGAAAAAACAGACCGGAAATTTTTTCATCTTTCTGTTTATTGTTATTGAGAACTGATGAATCCGGACTGATCTTCCCGGAAAAAACACGCATTATCGATATCCTTCCCGTATATAAGTCAGAAATGGTTTTAAATACCAAGGCCGAAAATGGCTCATCCAAAGAAAGCTTGACTACCCCTTCCTCAGTAGGCACATCTTTTTTATGCAAAGGATCAGGCAGAAAATCAATAATCATATCTAAAACCTGCTGAGTTCCAATATTTGTTAAAGCAGAGGCGGCAAATACAGGAAATATTTCCCTTTTTAGTACGCTTTTTTTAAAGCCTTTGATTAATTCTTGAGATGATAATTCTCCATTTTCAAAGTATTTTTCCATTAACTCCTCATCATTCTCAGCTATCATTTCAGCAAGTTCTTCAATTTTCTTATCTGCTATCTCTTTTAAGTCATCCGGGATATCAATTTCTTTAAATTTCCCTATTCCATCTTTTTCAAAAACATAGGCTTTCTTTCTAATCAGATCAATAACACCTTTAAAATCACTTTCTTTTCCAATAGGAATCTGAACAGGAACAGCTTGCCTTCCAAAAAATTCATGCAAAGATGCTACTGTCCGTTCAAAATCAGAATTTTCCCGATCAAGCTTATTGATGATTATTATCCTAGGAAGTTCAAATTCATCCATCATTCCCCAGACTTTCTCAGTTCCTACTTCCACACCTGAACTTGCGCTTACAACTGTCACTCCTGCATCAACTGCCCTCAAACTGGAGCGAGCGTCCCACAGAAAATTTGTATAACCAGGGCAATCCACTATGTTTATTTTATTCTTATTCCACTCCAAATGGCAGAGAGCGGAGTTTATAGAGATCTGCCTTTCTTTCTCATCCGGGTCGTAGTCTGTGACTGTGTTTCCTTTATCTACTTGGGTCAATCTATTTACTGCTCCTGAATTAAATAGGAACGCTGAAGTCAAAGAAGTCTTGCCGCAGGAACCATGTCCGATCATCGCCACATTTCTAATATTCTTAATAGAATAATCTTTCATCTTGAAGCCTCCAAAGAACTGATAATTTTAATTTCTTTTCGAAGAAAGCAACAAATATAATACACTATATTGTTGCCTTTTCTCAAGCGATATTTAACCTGAATTCTTCATAAAGAAATCTCGTGAATAATCCAGGTTAACAATATTTTCCCCATTTTTTATTAATTTAAGCTCTGCAAGCAAGAATCAGGTCAAGTTCATTTCATCGCAATGATAAATACATAGATTGTTAATAATAAGCGTGCCAGATAAATCTGATTTTATGGATTAAGCGACATTGAAGATTTAGCCTTCTGATGATGCTTTTAGAGGGAACCCGGCCTAGCCAGGCTTTGCGTATGTCTGACCCACGGACGGGGGGAGTTATACAGAAGCCGAGAAAAACGAAGAAGAATGGCGTTAAAAATCTGAAGCGAGCGTATCCATACCCTCAGATTTATCTTTGCCTCCTTGTGTTTTCGTATCAACTGACCTGATTCTTTATGTCATCTTGTTTATCTTCATTAAAAAATCCTGCAATTCCTGCGGAAGTTCTGCTGAAAATTCCATAAGCTTGTTTGTCTCAGGATGTTTGAAAGTTAACTTACTAGCATGCAGAAATAAACGGGAACATCTTACTTTAGTCTTTTTCCGCCCATACTTTGTATCCCCGACAACAGGATGCCCGGATGCGGACATATGAACTCGGATCTGATGCGTTCTGCCTGTAACAGGACTTATATCCAACAGAGTAAAATCCCTATAAACTTTTCGAATTGTATATCTGGTTTCAGCTTCACGAGGTTTATTTGTCTTTACAGAAATCTTTTTCCTGTTCCGGATATGCCGGCCCAGCGGCAAGGAAATCCTGCCTACTTCATCATTTATCCTTCCCCACACTAACCCAATATACATCTTACTAACCTCTCGCGAGCGAAACTGACGCTGAAGCTCCTTATAAGCTTGTCTTGATTTAGCTATCACTATAACGCCTGAAGTTTCCTTATCCAGACGATGCACTATACCGGGCCGTTCGCTGGGGCCGCTCTTGGATATAGCAGGGAAATGAAATAAAAGAGCATTGACTAGAGTATGGGACCTGTTCCCTGCCCCGGGATGTACTACCTGCCCTGATTTTTTATTCAGCACAACAATGTGCTTATCCTCATAGACGATATTAAGAGCAATATCTTCAGGTTTTATTGAATCCTTAGCTTTTTCTTCATACTTTATCTGGACAAACTCGTTTTCCTTTAACCTGTAGCTCGGTTTCCTGGAATTACCATCAATTAAAACCCCCCCATCTTCAATCAGCCCTTTTAACTGGGAACGGCTTAACCCCTTTATCTTCTCAGACAAAAAAACATCAAGTCTCTGGTTTCCCCCCCCTGATTGCTTTATAAGGAATTCTTTTTCAAACACGTTTCTTTTTAAAAACAAAATACAGAGTAATTCCTGTGATCAAACCTATTATACAAAAAACCTGAGGATATGAGATACTGAGAAAAGGGGAAGCATTTTTGATAAGATACACTTCCGATGAATGGTCTCCCCGGAAAAATTCAGTAAAATACCTAATCACTGAATAATTGATGATATAAAAGAAAAATACCTGACCATCAAATTTTTTCTTTTTCAATATTAAGAATAGGATAAAAAAGTTAAGGAAATTCAAGGCTGATTCATACAATTGAACCGGATGGATTTTAGTATTAAGGGGAATTCCAGTCAAACCAGAAGCATAAGCGCTCTGAAATTTTACGCCTAAGAAAGAAGCACATGTACGTCCATAACAACAGCCGGCACTGAAACAGCCAATCCTGCCGAATCCATGTCCTAAAGCCAGGGCAGGGCCAATTATATCAGCTGTCTTCCAGGTTGGGATTTTGTGTTTATACAAATACCATAAGGCAAATAAAAAACCGGCTGCCAATCCTCCCTGAAAAACCCCCCCAGACCTTGCCAGACTGAGAAGTTCAGAAGGATTTTTTGTATAATAAGAAAAATTCCCAATTAAAAGAACAACTTTTGCTCCGATCAAAGCTATTATAACAGTAAAAAATATCATGTCTACAAGCTTGGACGCATCCAAAGCTTGCTTTTTTGCCTGGACAAAAATAAACCAGATACCAAAAGCGACCCCAACCGCCATCATAAACCCATAGGTATGGATAGTGATTGGACCTAATTTGATGAGTATAGGAAACATTTTTCACCTCTTTTTAAAAAAGAAAATATATATAAGCAGCACAGCTCCAATAGATATGCAGGAGTCTGCTACATTAAAAGAAGGCCAGTGATATTTTCCAATGTAAATATCAATAAAATCAATAACATACCCCCTTAACAGGCGGTCAGCCAAATTCCCTAAAGCCCCTGCTAAAACAAGAGAGAGTGTTATTTTCAATAATTTTTCCGAGAGCGGCACTTTGATAAAATAATATATAACCAAACCCAAAGCAGTTAGGGATGCTAAAGTCAAAACCAAATAAACAAGCGGAGTCCTTGCTTGATTAAATAATCCGAATATAGCTCCCCGGTTATGCACGTGACTCAAGTTAAGAAAACCGGGAATAATATTTTTGCTACTTCCATAAGGTATCTGCTTCGCTAGAAAAATCTTTGTCACCTGATCAAGGCCCAGAAGAGTTAGGATAAAAAAGAAATAGGGAAGGGTCCGTTTCAATTGTTTATCTCCTTGACTACATCTTCGCAGCGTTTACAGAATTCCGGATAAGCCGAGCTTTCCCCGACATAAGAGGAATAATTCCAGCATCTCTGGCACTTTTTCGATTTTACTCGAAATATATTTACCTCTAACTCATCCCCAGAGCCTTCAGCCACTTTAACCTCCGATACAATAAAGAGAGAAGCCAGCATCGTTTCATACTTGCGGATCAGATCTATATGTAAGGCAGGAACTCGTAAATTTACGCCTGCTTCTAGAGAGTTCCCGATCAATTTCTCCTCGCGCGCAATTTCAAGCTCTTTTAAGACCTGCTCCCTTACTGGGACAAGTTTCTCCCATTCCTCAAATATCTCATCCACTAACCTGGGCTCCTGAAGATCGGGAAATAGTTCTAAATGAACGGCTTTACTCTTGTTTTTAAAATCAGGTATGTTCTCCCAGGCTTCATCTGTTGTAAAAGGCAAAATAGGAGCCATTAATATCAAAGTGTCCTTTAAAATGCTCAACAGGGCCGTCTGTGCAGATTTTCTAATCTGTGAATTTTTCCCTGAACAATAAAGCCTGTCTTTGAGAACATCCAGATAATAAGAACTTAGATCTACCGTAAAAAAATTATAGGCTGTATGAAAAACAGTATGGTATTCATATTCATCATACGCTTTCAAGATCTTCCTTCCTACCCGGGCAAATTTTTCCAGCATCCATCTGTCAAACATTTCCATATCTTTTAAAGCAATGCTTTCTTTATCCGGAAAAAAATCGTAAATATTTCCCAGGATAAATCTCCAAGTATTTCTGATCTTGCGGTAAGCGTCCACCAACCGCTGCCCAGTCTCCTTTCCAAAACGAGCATCTTCTTTATAATTTAGCATAGCGATCCACAGCCTTAATATTTCAGCTCCGTTTCTGGATACAATCTCTTCCGGTTCGATAATATTTCCCAATGATTTAGACATAGCTCTCCCCTTCTCATCCAAAACAAAACCATGGATTATGCATGTTTTAAAGGGAGATTTTTTTTTTGCAGCAACACCGACCAGAAGAGAGCTATTGAACCAACCACGATACTGGTCATGCCCTTCTATATAAATATCAGCCGGCCAGGGAAGGTCCTCTCTTTTTCCCAAAATGCCGTGACTCGCTCCGGATTCAAACCAGACATCAAGAATATTGTTTTCTTTTTCAAACTGATTTGAGCCACACTCAGTACACTTTGTATCCAAAGGCAGAAGCTCTTCTGCTGTTTTTAGGAACCAAGAATTTGTGCCCTCTCTGGTAAATATATCTGCTATATGGAGGGCTATTTTTTCATTTGCAAGAACTGCCCCACATTTTCGGCAATAGAATGATGGAATTGGTACACCCCAGGAACGCTGCCGCGAAATACACCAGTCCGGCCGCATTTCCACCATATCTTTTATTCTTTCTTTCCCCCAAGACGGGATCCATTGTACTTTCTTTATTTCTTCAAGAGATTTTTTTCGCAGGCCATTTTTATCCATAGAAATAAACCATTGGGCCGTAGCCCGGAAAATTACCGGTCGTTTACAGCGCCAGCAATGTGGATACGAATGTACTATATTTTCTGTTTTCAATAAAGTGCCATCCTTCTCCATATCCTCAACAATTACATTGTTTGCATCAAATACATTCATCCCGGCATATTTTCCAACCTCAGAAACAAATTTTCCTTCCTCATCAACCGGAGTATAAATATCCATTTTATATTTCAGCCCAGTCAGATAGTCATCATAACCATGACCTGGAGCCGTATGTACAGCTCCAGTTCCCTGATCAAGCGTGACATAATCCGCTAATACAAATAGCGATTCCCGCTCAATAAAAGGGTGCTTAGCTTTAAGCCCCTCCATCTCTTTTCCCGGGAAAGTAGCTAAAATACAAGTTTTCTCAAATCCAAGGGTTTCAGCCAGAACCGGAATCAGTCTATGAGCAGCAATAAATACTTCTCCCCCGGCTTCAAAAGCAGCATATTCAAAATCTGGGTGGAATGCGATAGCAAGATTAGCAGGTATTGTCCATGGGGTAGTCGTCCAGATAAGAATTGATACTTTTTTCCCCTTGAGTTCGGGATATTTTACTGACAGATCAGAGATTACTGGAAACTTCACAAAAATGGAGGGAGATTCATGATCTTTATATTCAATTTCCGCCTCTGCCAGAGCAGTCCCGCAATTAGCGCACCAATAAACCGGCTTTTTCCCTTTATAAATATTTCCAGAAGCAAAAAAAACTGCCAGAAAACGGATGATGTTACCTTCATATTCAGGATCCATGGTCAAATAGGGCTTATCCCAGGTGCCGAAGACACCTAATCGTTTAAATTGTTTCTTCTGGATCTGCACATATTTCAAAGCATATTTCTTGCATTCCTCCCTAATCTCAATAACTGACATAGATTTTTTCTTTTCGCCAAGATTCTGGTCGACCTTGATCTCGATAGGGAGGCCATGACAATCCCAACCAGGTACATAAAGGGCTTTAAAACCCTGCATATTCTTTGACCGGACAATGAAATCCTTTAATATTTTATTCAATGCAGTTCCCAGATGAATACTGCCATTGGCATAAGGAGGGCCATCGTGCAACACAAAAGGAGGGCAGTTCTTTCGTTCCTGCAGAATCTTTTCATAAAGCTTTGTCTTGTCCCATTTATCTATTAACTCAGGTTCTCTCTGGGCTAACTTCGCTTTCATGGAAAATGAAGTCTGGGGAAGATTTAAAGTGTCCTTAATTTTATCTTTATCAGCCATTCTATTCTCCGCTTGTAAATAAATGTAACTATTTTAGTTTACTGGGGGAAAATGTCAATAAGTAGAACTTTACGCAAAATCAGTAATAGTACCAGATGCTCTTATAATCAGCAATGTTTTCCCCTCCTGCTTTTAATCTCTGTAAGTATCGGGGAATGGAAACATCAGTATAGATGTATGTATTAGCAAGAGAAAGCTTTTTTTCCCAGGGATGAAACTCATATACCCTCCGTCCGTCAGGTAATATAGAGATAACCTCATGGTGCTGACTGGCGCGGAGATAATTTTTTCCCAAGCCAGGGACATTAAAAACTACTTCATCAGTTCTTACCGAACCCGGCATCAACCGGGCTTCTTCCTTTTGTTCCTGCAGAAGCCTTGCTATTGGCACTCTAAAGTCATCGGTTTCTTCTTTTCCTTTAGTATTAAAGGTATAATACGGCGTAACTCCTATTAAGCGTAATTGGTCACGCAAAGCAGCTGCCTCAAATTTCCGTGAATTATAAAAGGTATATACAAGCTGGTTATAGACCTCGATACCACTTTGCCTAAATTTCTGTATTGCCCTCATTGACAACGATGATATCTCATATGGATGCTCAAAATGGGTAATGATTAAAATTTCTCTTTTTCCGGGATGATGAAAATGATTAATATCTTTAATCAATGTATCAGTTATTCTCTGCGGAAGAGTTACCGGCATGCGGGTTCCTATTCTTATCCGTTTGACATGCTCTATCCGCGACAATTTAAAAAGCATGTTTTCAAGCTTGGCATTGGATAAAAGCAAAGGATCCCCCCCTGTAATCAAAACCTCAGTAACTTCAGTTGTATCTGAAATCCATTGTAAAGCCTTTCCAAGTTTTTCTTTAGATAAGACAGCATGTTTAGAGTAAACATCTTCAATTTCCCAATTTCTCTGACAATAGACACATATCTGAGGGCAGGTTAATATCGGTTTAAGTATTACTATCTTGGGATATCTTCGGGTAATTCCCTCAATTGGTGATGTATCTCTTTCCAGCATGAAATCCATGGAAACATCTTTATTTTCTTTAAATTCCTTATGTTTCTTAATGTAATGTAAAGAAGGAATAACCTGGGCTCTTACAGCATAATCATATTTTCTGCTTGGCTCATTATCCATAAGCGACAAATAGTAGGGAGTAATTCCAAAAGGGATTTTATATTCATTAGCAAGTTTTACAGCTTCGTATTCTTCATCAGTTAATTTCAGCAGGGCTTTTAAAGTGTCTGCATCTTTTATAATGTGTCTCGCATGCCATTTCCATTTTCCCCACTCATATTCCGTGGCCTTAAAATATTTCAGGATCCTCTGGCGATTTTGACTTCGTTTACGCTTAACGCCTTTATCCAGACCAGTCGGATATCTATTTAAGAATAAATCAGCTTTCTCCGCCATCTTTGACAGGTCTTGAGAGCGTAGCCTAGCAGCCTGTTCTCCTGACTGTTTTATAAATTTCGGAACCCTTTTTGGATATACTTCAGCTTTCCCTGAAACACCACGCACAATGTGTTCCAGCTCAGCATAAAAATCCGAGCTTGGCTTTTCTTTCCCGTTGAGATCCTTTTCATTTATTATATTATGGACATAATTTAGGAAACTGTATTCAGCCAATTTTTCGCTTCTGTAAGACAAAATCTTTCTAAAAACTCTAATGGCCTCCATTTTCAAAAGCCATTTAAGCGGGGGGATCGCGGGGTCATCCTCAAAAGTCGCAATAAGCATTATATTTAATTGTTCTCTAATTTTTTTTCTTTTATTCTCAATATCTTCTTTTGATAACAAAATCTCTTTTATTGAGGGAATACCATCGAATATTTTCAGTAATTTTTCTCTTACACGTTTATCCATTTATTTCTTATCCTTGACATCTTGTTTTACGGTTTAATATAGTGAGCTCCCCGGCTTATCAGGTTGTTTCTTGCAGCATGATTAATCAACATCGCCACTTGTATGCCATGTTTAAGCCCCACGACTTTAAAATCCATCCGGGCTTCTTTGTAAAATCTATCAATTCTATGCCGCAAGTAATCCAAATCAGCCCTTGCTCTTTCCAAACGTTTTTTTGTCCGGATTATTCCCGTATAATTCCACATTGTATTTCGAATAGACAGCCAATCCTGATTGATTAAAGCCGGGTCGATTTCTTCTTCTTTTTTAGGGTAATACCAATCGTGAATATCAGAAACATGATAATTCTTTTTTGGACTAAATATAGAAGCAATATCTTTTGCCACCCTGACTCCCCACACCAGACCTTCCAGAAGTGATGTAGATGCCAGGCGATTGGCGCCATGAACACCCGTGCAGGCAACTTCTCCCGCAGCATAAAGGTTATTCAGAGTAGTCTTCCCCCAAGAATCAACCAGGACACCCCCGCAACAATAATGGGCGGCCGGAACCACAGGGATAGATTCCCTGGTAATATCTATTCCGTATTTAAGACATGTCTGGTAAATATTGGGAAATCTTTTTTTAATATCAATCTTTGCATAGGAGACCAAATCCAGCATGACATAATTAGAATTGCTGTTAGTCATCTCCTCATAAATAGCTCGGGTGACCTCATCCCGCGGAGCCATCTCTCTCTTTTGATTATAATTCTCCATAAAAGTTAAACCTTCTTTTGTTTTTAACCTGGCTCCCTCTCCTCTTACTGACTCTGAGATTAAAAATGAATCGGCATCACGGTGAAAAAGTGAAGTAGGATGAAACTGAATATACTCCATATTAACAATCCTGGCCCCAGCCTGGTAGGCCAGGGCATAACCGTCACCAATAGCTCCTCTGGGATTGGAGGTGTAGAGGTAAACAGCCCCGCATCCCCCTGTAGCAAGCACTGTATAATCTGCAAATACTTTTAATACTTCCCTTGTCTGGTTATTCAAGATATAAGCTCCGATACAGCGCGGCTTCTGGTAAAAAGAACTGAGATTCTTGGAATGATGAGGTGTTGTGAGTAAATCAACTACAGTAAAATTAGGTAAAATAGTTACATTTGAAAATGATTTTAATTTGGCAATAAACTTCTCTTCTATAGTTTTTCCTGTCGTGTCCTTTACGTGCAAGATCCTTCGGCGTGAATGGGCAGCTTCCTGGGCGTAATCCAAGCTGTCGGGTGAAGTTCTGGAAAAAGGAATCTTTAGTTCCTTTATCAAAATCTCATCCACACTTTTTTTTCCTTCCTTGGCCAAAATCTCAACCGCTTCTGGATTATTGATATTATCACCGGTTTCAAGCAGATCCTTTTTTAGAAGCTCAGGTCTGTCATCATTTCCCAAGGATACTATGCCTCCCTGAGCGTAATAAGTATTTGACTCTTCCAGTTTAGAATGTTTTGTGACAACAGTAACTTTGAGTCCACTTTTAGCAGCTTCCAAAGCAGTACTGGCGCCTGCTATTCCGCAACCGATTATCAGGACTTCTGTTTCTATAAAATCTTTATTACCCATTATTAACCTGAACTATTCATAAAAAATGTCGATACGTATGATACATCTTTGCAAATTAACATTTTATAATTATTCCTAAGACATAACAATTGACCATTTTGTTTTTGTTGTAATTTATATTTGTAATCGACATTTTTTACTCTGCGAGCGAGCCGATCTTACCACATCTACTTTGTTGCAGCGGATTTGCGGTGAAGGACCACAGCTTCATCCCCTGCGCCTCGTATCTGCGGCAACCTCGCCTCGTGTATAATCCAGGTTCTCCTGAACTATTCATAAAAAATGTCGATATGTATGATACATCTTTGCAAATTAACATTTTATAATTATTCCTAAGACATAACAATTGACCATTTTATTTTAGTTGTAATTTATATTTGTAATCGACATTTTTTACGAATAGTTCAGGCTAATTCCTTCTAAAAAATCCATACTTATATCCAGAGATTTAAAAGAGTGAGTCAGACTGCCAACAGATACATAATCTGCTCCTAATAAAGCAATGTCTTTTATGTTGTTCAGATTAACTTTTCCGGAAACCTCTAAGGGAACCCTTCCATCCACCCATTCGACAACTTCTCTCATCTTATTTAGCGACATATTATCCAGCATGACCATATCAGCCCCGCTGTTTATTGCTTCTTTAACTTCTTTTAGATTTGAAGCCTCAACTTCTATCTTAATTCCCGGTTTTATATTGGCTCGGGCTCTTTCCACAGCCGTCCTGATATCACCCACCAAGCGTAAATGATTATCTTTAAGCATAACCATATCCGACAGGCTAAAACGGTGATTCTCCCCTCCTCCTGTTTTTACTGCATATTTTTCTAAGATCCTGAGACCTGGAGTTGTTTTGCGAGTATCAAGGAGTTTGGTAGTACTTCCCCTTAGCCCATTTACAAACTCTCGTGTAAGAGTAGCTATCCCTGACATCCTCTGAAGAAAATTCAATGCTGTTCTCTCCCCTTTCAACAAGGAAATAGAGCTGCCCTGCAGTAATGCCAATTTTTCCCCTTTTTTTATTCCCTGTCCATCTCTAAAATATTTCTTTATCCTGATTTCAGGATCGATTTTTTTAAATACTTTTTCCGCTACCTCCATTCCGGCCAGGATCCCCTCTTCTTTGCCTGTGATTACTGCTTTAGATTTAGAATCCTGAGAAACTACATTTTCGGAAGTTATATCCCCTTCAGGCATATCCTCTCTAAGAGCATTATTAATGATTCTATCTATTTCGCCTGATTTAAACATATTTTATTTTTTACAATTATAAGAGTATTTATTAAATATGATATAATAGCTATCAAAAAAGTTCAAATAACATTAATTAAACCTGAGATGTTAAAGAAAAAAATTATTTTATATATAATATCAATTTTTATCTCGATTTTCCTTATCTGGCTCTTATTATCAAAAATTGAAACCGATGACCTCTCTAATACTTTCAAAAACATCCATTGCCCAGCACTCCTAGCTTTCATAATCATAGCTCTCATTTCCTCAGGCCTGCGTGCCTGGCGATACAAATGGCTGCTTAAACCACACCCCATAAGCTGGAAAAATATTCTCCTAGTTACATTCATTCGGAATCTATTTGTCGACCTTTTCCCGGCCCGGCTCGGTTCTCTCTCTTATATATATGTGCTCAACCGCAGAATGAAATTTCCCTTTGAAACCGCAACTTCATCATTTGTCCTGGCTGTAATATTTGACTTTTTTACTTTAAGCCCTTTTCTGATTTTTTCAATATTTATTGTCGGACTCGGCTCTTCAGCAGTCCCCAGCACATCATTACTTATAATTTCTTTCTTCTTTTTTCTGATAATATTTCTTGCATTATGGCTGTTAATCCCCCTAGCAAAACATTTTTTCAAATTGTACAGCTATTCTACAAAGCTCCTTAGAGTCGATAAAAAAATCTGGGCTGTCAAAATTAAAAAAACTATAGAAAAAACTATAGAGGAACTTTCAGCTACTAAAAAAAGGCGTATATACTGGCCGGTTTTTTCTATCTCTTTAGCTCTGCGACTGGCAAAATATGGGGCTCTCTACTTCCTTCTTTACTCTATCCTCTCCAGTCACGGATTTAACTTGCATGATCTAAACTTTTTTAAAACAATACTTGGAATTACAGGGGCAGAACTAACATCAATTCTGCCCATAAAGGGACTGGGAGGATTTGGAACCTGGGAATCAGCCTGGGTATTAACTTTCAATTTGATGAACTTTCAGCCCCAGTTAGCCATCATTTCCGGTATTGGAGTCCATTTGATAACTAATCTTTTCGAATATATTCTCGGGATATTAAGTATAATCATCATCTCTCTCCCTTTTAAAAAAACTCGACCTGAATGATGCTTAGGAAAGTTGCCTGGATTATTCACGCTTACTTAAAACTATTGAAATGAAGTATATCCCGGAGCTTTCTTTTGGGAACGTAAAATTGTAAACTCTTGTCCTTCCAGTATTTAACAGAATCAAGATATTCTTTAACTAGCGGCTTTTCCGCTGGATATCCCAGGGCAATTACAGAATCTATTTTTAAATGCCTGGGAATATTTAATATGGTTCTTACTCTCTTTTTATCAACAGATATAAGCCAGCAACTGCCTATTCCCTTTTCCCAGGCAGTCAGCAGGATATTTTCAACTCCGGCGCCAGAATCCCATTCAAACCCTTTATCTCTTATTTCATTGTTAACCAAGACAATAATATAAGCTGTTGGCTCCTGTCCAATCTTTGGATTGCCTTCAGGAGCAATATATGCTGCCCATTTGAGACATGGAAATATTTTTTCACATATTTTTTTATTCTCCACTACCACAAATTCCAAAGGCTGCAGGTTTGCTGCTGAAGGCGCCAGCCGGGCCGCGTTTATCATCCTCTCCAAATCTTCCCGGGGAATATGTTCAGCTTTAAACTGTCGGATAGACCTTCTGGATATGATCACATCATAGAAACTCATCACATACTCCTTTTCTTAAAAATTGTTTCATTTTTCTATTTTTAATATCTTACATCAAACCTGCCATTCAATTAAATTGTAAATTATAAACTTCAATAGAGCTATTCCTAATTTTATTATCTTGACTCAGAAATACAAAATATGTAACTATATTTCATAGGCTCAAGGAGGAATTTATTAAGAAAAAAACTGAAGAAGTAAAATCCATAATTAATTTTATGGCCAAAACTTCTTCCCAGATGAAAATATTTTCTTCCGAGCACGAAAATGTTAAGAAATTCACAGAACAATTATATCAAAAACTTAAAGATTTTCTTAAAAAATACTGGAAACTTGAGATTGGTATACAAGAATTTTCTTTTTCCCTAGAAGGTAATGAAATCTATACGGACAAACAGATAAACCACAGTCTTCCTTTCCTGTTTTATAAAGATGGGATGAGGATGCTATTCTTTTACAAAAATTTACAAAAAGAAGAATTTATTGACTTTCTTGAAATAATAAAATTCAATTCGTCCCTACCAGCGGAAGAAAGCGACATTGTAAGCTCTTTCTGGGAACACAACTTTACCAATATCCGGTATTTTGCCCCGGATGACTATCTTGAATCTAAAATTGGAACTGGGATAGAGACATTGGACTACCAGGTAGATAAAGCTGAATTATTTTCCGGAAAAATCGAACTTTTACCTGAAGATAGGCAGGCCTTATCTCAGAACTCCGGAATTGTTCAAAAAATCCTGGGAAACGGGTCCAAGCAAGCAGATAACACCTCTGATGAAATCCCCTACACTCAAGATGAAAAATCATACTTGAATCAGAAAGAAATGGAGCTACTAGAGCTGATGCTTCAGGACAGCCGCAAAATTTCTCCGGATAATGAACTTATTTTACTACTATTTGAAATGCTTTATTTAGAAGAACGTCCGGAACATTTCTCGCAAACTTTAGAGATATTGAAACAATGTCAACTAAAATATTTATCCGAAAACAATTTCTATAAATCACTGGAAATATTAAAAACTTTAAATGATTTCAAACAAAACCAGCCAATAAATCTATCATATAAAAAGGAATCTATAGATAAATTTACCAACTCTTCTAAAGACAAATCCTCCCTGGCTGATTTTAAAATGAAGTTCCAAGAGGATATGATTCAGGACTTTGACACTTATTTTTCATATCTTGAATTTCTTGCTCCAGCAACCATCCCTCTTTTCGCTTATTTATACGATAAAGCAAAGTCTTCCCAGATCCGGGATAAAATTCTAAATAAAATTAAAAAAACCGGAAAGAAAAACATCTCTCTCTTAATAAAGACTGCCAGTAATGATAAACCAGAATTGACAAAGGAAATAATCTCTATTATTGGAGAATGCCCCGATAAAGAAGCTGTTAAACACCTTGCCAGCTTCTTTGGGTTTGAAAATAAAAATATCCAGGCTGCCGCTATTAACACGCTTGGTAAATTCAACAATAAAACCGCTAATAAAATATTATTAGCCTATCTTTCTGGGACAGATGAAGATCTTCGTACAGCAGCCATAAAAAACCTTCATTCAGACGATAAATTAAGCCTTACATCAATAATACAGGCAGTCCAGGCAAAAGGATTTTATAAAAAAAATTTTCCTGAAAAAAAAGCTCTTATTGATTTCTTGAGCAGAACAAAAGATATCAATGCCTGCATCGCCTTGACATCAGTAATAAAAAAGGCAGGAATGTTTTCAAAAAAAGAAACCGTGAAAACCAGTCTATATGCTGTATCTGCCCTAAAAAAAATAACGACTCCTGAGGCAAAAAACACTTTAAAGATTAATAGAAATAGCCGTAATAAAAAAATTAGAGAAGCCTGTAAAAAAGTTTAACAATATGCAAAAAAACAACGATGAAAGTAAAGTCCTTAAAACCGCTATTGATATTATCCACCATATCAACCGTGCCTTTCGTATGTCAAAGATCTATGAGCCCAATAATCGAATTTTCCTCCACCAGATAAAACTTCTGCACTATCATATCCAAAACATCCATAAAATTCAGGGAGAATCAGCCTTTATCCTTAGGCAAAACAGCATTTTATTTAATAATATGAAGCTAAAATTCAGCTTTTCCAATTATTATCTTTTTAAATTTATTTATGCAGAACTTCAGAAAAAAGATGTAGGGGAGCTGCTTTTCCTTCGTGATGTGACTGAAAATGAATTAATCGGTTTCATCCTCCTATTAGCAGAAAAAAATCTTTCCTCTGATAATCCATTCCAAGCATTCCTGAATAGGCTCAAAGAGAGGAATATAAATAATATCCATGTAAATAATATCCCGAGTTTTGAAAAAACAGAGAACAAAGAAAAAGCTTCAAAAAAAATATTTTTCCTTAGTATGACCCACCTCAAAGAGGTATTTGAAAAGCAAGAAGAAAAACATATTTCTTTGACTACAACAAAAAGACTTATGCAGGCAATATTCAACCATATTTCCGATAATGAATCTTTTTTATTCGGATTAACAAATATAAAAAATTTTGATGAATATACCCTCAACCATTCAGTAAATGTCTGTATTCTCTCCATTGCTCTGGGAAAGAAAATGGGGCTTGATAGAAATGAATTAGTCGATCTTGGTCTTAGCGCATTCTTTCATGACTTCGGAAAACTCGAAATACCAAAAGATATCCTCTTAAAACCAGGAAAACTTGATAAAAAAGAGCGAGACATCATCCAGCTTCACCCTCACTATGGAGCAGAAATGTTAATTCAGATGAAAGAATTCAGTCATCTTCCCTTACAGGCTCTTAATGTAGCAATGGAACACCATTTAAGTGAGGATAATTCCGGATACCCAAAATATGAAACTAAAAAGAATATCAACCTTTTTAGTAAGATAGTAAAAATAACAGACTTTTTTGATGCAATCACTACAAAAAGACCTTACCGGAAAAAAGATTTTTCCCGGGAACAAGCTCTTGGCCTTATGCTGGAGTTAAGCGGGAAAGAATTTAATCCACTTATTCTCAAAGTATTTGTCAATATGATGGGCACATATCCTGTTGGCACTCTGGTTTTGCTAAACACGGCTGAAATCGGAATTGTATATGAAAATAGTGCGGAAGCAATAAATTTTTCCAGACCAAAAATCAAACTTATTACAGATGAATTAGGTAACAAGACCGATGGAAAAATCGTGAACCTTTCTGAAATCGACGATCAAACAAAATCTTATAAAAAAAGTATCTTCAAAACTCTTGAACCAACCAAATATGATATCAACGTTTCAGACTACTTTATAGCCGAAGCAGAGTAGCAATCATTTTAAATTCAAACAAATTATTGGTTTGACATTTTTTAGGTTACATCTATAATTAACTACTTACATATATAAAAAGAATCCATGCGATTATTTAGGAGAAAAAAGAAAAGAAGAGCGGTTGTTATCGGACTTGATGGAGTTCCCTACCCGCTTCTCCTTGACCTAGCCGAAAATGGAGTAATGCCAAACTTTGCTGAGCTCATCAAATCTGGTCATTTACATAAGATGAAAGCAAGCCTACCGGAAATATCATCGGTAAGCTGGACTGACTTTATGACCGGTACAAATTCCGGAACCCATGGAATCTTCGGTTTTACCGACTTTAAAAAAAATTCATATGAACTTCGGTTTCCGAATTATCTCGATCTAAAAACACCCACGCTATGGGACAACCTGGCCCGCAAAAATAAAAAATGCGTGGTAATAAATCAGCCATCAACCTACCCGGCTCGCAAAATCAAGGGAACACTGATATCCGGATTTGTTGCTATAGAACTCTCAAAAGCTATTTATCCAATATCTTTAAAACCTGCATTAGAAAAAATCAACTACGAAATCGATATTGACACTTTCAAATGCCGTGAAAATCATGATATTCTCTGGAAAGAACTAAGCACTACTTTAAACGGCAGGGAAAAAGCTTTTGATTTACTCTGGAACAAAGACTGGGATTACTTTGAATTGGTCATTACCGGAACAGACCGCCTCCAGCATTTCCTCTGGAATGCTTATCAAGATAATACCCACCCCAACCACCAAAACTTTTTAGATTATTATCATCAAGTCGATAACCTGGTTGGTAAAATTCTAAATTCTTATCGTAAACTTACCGGAGATGAAGAAGGCCTTTTCCTTCTTTCAGACCATGGTTTTACAGGAATAGAGCAGGAAGTCTATTTGAATACCTGGCTGGAAAAAGAAGGGTATCTTAAATTCAAATCCCCTGAGCCAAAGGGATTGGATGAGGTATCTCCTGATAGCCGGGCCTTCGCTCTGGACCCTAACCGTATATATCTGCATCTTAAAGACAAATTTCCTCATGGTTGCATCAAAAAATCAGAGAAAGCGGCTCTTAAACAGGAGATCATTAGCAAGCTAAAACAACTCGAATATCAGGGAAAAAAAGTCATAAAAGAGATCTTTGACTCAGATATCATATATTCCGGGCCCTGGATATCTTCCGGCCCAGACCTTATCGCGGTTGCTAACCACGGATTTGACATGAAGGGTTCGGTCAAAAAAAAGGAGATCTTCGGCCGGTCAAATCTTCAGGGCATGCACACCTGGGATGAAGCTTTCTTTTGGGCAAAACAAAACTTTGGCCAAAAGCTTTGTATCTCTGATTTGAGTGCTATCATTACAAAATATTTCGCATAAATTCTATGAAAATAAAAATCAAATTTTTTTTTATCACTTTGCTTTTTATGTACTTCTTTGCCTTGGCGTCTCCTTTAGATGCCTATGTCGGTCCGGGTGCCGGCTTTGCTTTTCTTTCTTCCTTTCTGGTACTTTTTCTTACTTTTATCCTGGCGGTTTTTTCCTTCCTTTCGTGGCCTTTCAGGCTCCTAATTAAATTTATACGCGGACAGAAGGCCTATAAAAAAAGTCGTGTCAACCAAATGGTGATTGTAGGATTAGATGGTATGGAACCAACTTTAGTCGAGAAATTTATGGCAGAAGGAAAACTTCCGAACTTATCCCGTTTAAAAAAAGAAGGAACTTATGCCCATCTAAAAACAACTATACCAGCTATTTCGCCAGTCGCCTGGTCATCTTTTATGACTGGTTCTCATCCCTGCAAACATAATATTTTTGATTTTCTCAGCCGAAACCCTAAAAATTACCTACCGGAGCTTTCTTCTGCCTGGATAGGAAATCCAAAAAAATTCCTTCCTTTGGGGAAATATAAAATACCTCTTTCTAAACCTATTATTAAAGGTATGCGAAAAAGTATTCCATTCTGGAAATTTCTTGGTGATGCAGGGATATTCAGCACTATATTAAGGATACCGGTTACCTTTCCTCCGGAAAAATTCAAAGGACATCTTATATCAGGAATGTGCGCGCCTGACCTCAAAGGCAGCCAAGGCACTTTTACTTTTTATACTTCTGAAAAAGAAAAAGCAAAAATCGATGAAGGCGGAGTCATTATCCCCTTAACTATTTCCGCTAATAAAATCGAAACATATATTTCCGGACCGGAAAATTCCCTGCTTAAAAAAGAAGAAGAATTGAAACTGACTCTGAAAATCACTCTGGATAGCAATAATAAAACAGCTAACCTAAATATATCAGGGAAAAAATTTATTCTTAAAGAAAAAACCTTATCTGATTGGGTAAAAATAACTTTCCGTCCCGGATTAGGCATTAAGGTCAGGGCCATCTGCCGTTTTTATATCTCTGAAATCTCTCCTAATTTTAAGATGTACCTTAGCCCGCTCAATATCGATCCTGAAAAACCGGCTCTCCCTATCTCCCATCCCTTTATTTACTCAGTATATATAGCTAAACTCCTAGGCAGCTTCACAACTCTGGGTGAAGCAGATGACACCTGGGCTTTAAATGAGGGCATCCTTGATGAAGATACTTTTATCAAGTTAGCTTATGATAATCACAAAGAATCAGAAGATATGCTTTTTAATGCTATGGACAAAACCAAAAAAGGAGTCGTTGCCTGCTGGTTTCAAGTTACTGACAGTATTCAACATATGTTCTTCCGTTACCTTGACAAAAAACACCCAGCCCTTAAGGTTGGCCTGAATAGAAAAAGCGCAAAAATTATAGAAGAACTCTATATGAATATGGATA
>JAUWNW010000098.1 GCA_030612445.1 Candidatus Aminicenantota bacterium | reverse complement strand
AATTTTGCAAATTTTTAGTGTCTCTCTTTTTGAGAAAGTCTCTATATATCAGTTACTTAGGGATATTGATTACAATGTTCAGGAGGGTGTATCCTCTAAACAGTTGATATTATTTGACTTATAACTGGACACTAGTGATATGGAGTATAGAAAATGAAAAAAGTTATAATTTTTATTGTCCTTGGGGCAGTAGTGATTGCTCTTTTCTTTTTGGCGGTTAAAGGGTGTAAAAAGAGCAGTGATGTTCAGATCACGAACACAGCTGTTGTGGAAAAAGGCAGCATATCAAAGACGGTTGTGGCTACCGGCAAGATAGAAGCTTTATACAAGGCTGAGATCAAATCAAAATTAGGAGGGCTCATTAAACAGTTTTATATTGAGGAAGGCGATCGGGTTAAGGCCGGCCAGAAATTAGTGGAGATAATTCCCGGAGCCACTCCCGTAGAAATGGTACGGGCCCGGACCGAGGTAAAGGCTACCGCCTATGATAAGGCTGTTGCCGAAAAATCATATTTAAGGAGTAAGGAGCTTAAAGAACAGAAACTGATCCCTTCGGAAGAATATGATCAGACTGAAGCGGCTTTTCTTATTGCTAAGACCCGGTTTTACGCAGCCATGGCCCAATTGCGGGTGTTGGAGCAGGGATCGAATGTTAAGTTTCTGCCGGAAGGAATCGAGCTCAGTGAGCAGGACCGGCGTGAGATAAAAAAGGAAACGCAGGAGGCCATTGCCAGCATGATCTTGATCGCCCCTATCTCCGGTATCATCCTCTCCCGGGATACTGACAAAGGGAGTGCAGTCATTCCCATCTCATCTGCCTACGGAGGAACCGTCATTATGACGATCGCTGATGTTTCCGAAAAACATTTCCGGGGCGATGTGGATGAAGCTGATATAGGAAATGTCCGGATCGGCCTGCCGGTAAGGATATATGTTGAGGCTTATCCTGATGAGCCTTTTAAAGCGGAGTTGACTCGTATCAGCCCTTTAGGCCGCGAGGAAGAGGACATCATAAACTTTGAGATCCAGGCGACAGTTGTTGACGAAGCCGATAGGCTCCGTGTAGGTATGTCTGCTGATGCCGAGCTGATTTTGGAGGAGCATGAAAATGTCCTGGTTATCCCGGAAGGCGCCATTATATATGAGGATGGGAAAACCTATGTCAATATCCAGGACGATTCAGTTGAGGAAGGCAAACGTAAAATTGAGATTACAAAGGGAATCTCCGATGGCCTCAAGACTGAGGTTTTGTCAGGCCTTAAAGAAGGCCAGGTCGTGGTCCTGCCTATATAGTATTCTATATGATATTATCAGAAGCAATAAGACAGGCTTTCGTAAATCTTAAAGCCAACCGGCTTCGAAGCACCCTTACTCTTTTCGGAATTATCTGGGGCATTATAGCTATTATGATTCTGCTGGGCGGGGGATTCGGATTCCGCGATCTTATGAAGGAAGGCAGAGCAAAGATCGGTGAAGATCTGGTTGTTTTTATGCCTGGGCACACTTCAATCGGGGTAGGTGGATACAAAGCCGGACGACCTATAGTGCCGGAAATAGATGATATTGAGGCTATTCAAATTCAATGTCCTTCAGTCGGCGAAATTAACCCTCAGATCATGCGTCGCTATTATGTGAAAGCAGGAACGGAATCGAGGCAGTATGGTATCCGGGGAGTCCTGCCGGCAGCGAAAAAGATGAACAATTGGCAGGTGGCAAAAGGACGGTTCATCTCTCAGGATGATATAGAAAACCGCCGGCGTTTTGCTTTTATTGGCAATAATGTCAAAGAACAGCTCTTTGGAGAAGAAGCTAATCCAGTCGGTAAGAAGATCAAGATCCGCCGGGTATCGTTCCTAATTGTTGGAGTGGCTGTTGAAAAAGAGCTGCAGCTATCTACTATCAACAGCCGGCATGACGATCAGATCCTCATCCCCATAACTACGGCGCAACAATTGTGGGGGGATGGCAAGAGTATTGATATTATTTTTGTTACCCCCAAGAAGAATTACAACTCCGGGCAGGTTGTGTCTGAGGTACGTGGCGTTTTCGCAGAACGCCACCGGTTCGATCCAGAGGATGAAGAGGCATTTATGATCTTTGAATTTGCCTTTTACGAGAAGATGTTTGATCTGCTTTATCTCGGATTAAATATCCTTTTGGGGCTTATTGGCATAGTCACTCTCTTTATCGGCGGTATTGGGGTGATGAATATAATGCTGGTTTCAGTACAGGAACGTACCCGGGAGATAGGCATCCGTAAGGCCGTAGGGGCAAAAAAACGTGATATCCGGCTCCAGTTCCTGGCCGAGGCGCTTTTTATCACGCTGCTGGGCGGAGCCGTCGGTTTTCTGCTCGGCTCGGCTCTGCTGGGAGCAGTCAACCTTCTGACTTTACCGCCGTTTATCCCTTTACCCCAGAATTCTCCGGAACTTTCCTTGATCGTTGTTTTTGTGCTGGTCCTTACTGGGGTAATTTCGGGGTATATTCCGGCAAAAAACGCAGCTGAGATGCAGCCGATCAAAGCTCTCCAATATGAGCGGGGAGAAACAGCTGCAGGAAAAAAGATACCAAAGCCTCTCTGGCCCGCCCGTACGCTTACAGGTGAACTCATCGGACAGGCTTTTCTTGAACTCCGCAGCAGCAAGTCACGGAGTTTTCTCACGATGTTCGGAATTCTTTGGGGAATTGCTGCTATAATCGTTCTTATTGGATTTGGCACTGGTTTCCAGGGTTTTTTCGGCCGGGAATGGGGAAAGATGGGTGAAAAAACCATATTTGTAAGCGGAGGGCGGGTTAAAAATGAGAGAGGAACTTTCCGGGAAGCACGCAGGGTCAGGCTCTCAGAAAATGATGTAAAGGCTTTAAAAGCATTTCCAGTTGAGGTTGAGGAAGCTTTGCCTGAATATGATTGTAATTTTCCTGTGGTCAAATATGGAAATGAGAACCGCGCTGTTCATACCCTTGGGGTGGTTCCAGGCACATTAAAGATGCGTAATTTTCAACTTGCAAGCGGGAGGTTTATCAACCAAGCAGATATAGAGAAAAGCCGAAGGGTTTGCTTTTTAGGAGCAACGATTCAGGAGCGTCTTTTTGGGAGCCGTACACGTGATGTTACCGGGGAATATGTAAAAGTCAAGGGGACCCGCTATCTTGTGATAGGAACTGCCCACCCCAAAGGGCTGCAGCTAAATATAAATACTTCCTTGGATGATGAAAAGATGCTTATTCCGTTTACAGCAGCTTTGAAAGACTTTAGCGGGGATAAATATCTATCTCGAATACTTGTCTCTCCTGTCAGTAAGGAATACTACGAAAAGACCATCCTGGAGATTCGCAAAACTTTGTCCAGGCTGCACAGATTTTCTCCCGAAGATGAAGATGCTTTGAATGTATTCAGCATGCTTGAGGGCATGGAGTTTTTAGGATATATTGTCTTGGGACTTCAGATTTTTTTAGGCGGTGTGGGAGTGATCACTCTGTTGATCGGGGCTGTGGGAGTGATGAATATAATGTTTTTTGTCGTTACTCAGCGCACCCGTGAGATAGGCATTCGCAGGGCTATCGGAGCGCTTAGAAGGCACATCTTCCTGCAGCTTTTTACTGAGGCTCTGGTTATCACATTTATAGGGGGTGTGATCGGATTTGGGATCGGCTGGGGTATAAATTTTGGCCTTTCAGCTCTTGTCGAAACCTTGAGGAGTCAAAATACTCAGCTCATGGTGCTTTTTTCACCCCAGAATTCATTGATAGCATCCTTTATAACTGTCTTTTTTATGATAGCGGCTGGATTTTTAGCCGGGATGACCCCGGCGCTGCGGGCAATGCGGCTAAATATCGTTGATTCATTACGTTACGAATAGGGGATGGTTCTATTTTTTACAAGGGACCCATATCTCGGTCTTCAGGTCATTCGGGCTGATATTTGCAGACGGCATATTAAGGTATTTTCCCAAAATAGGGCCGTCCTGGACGTAACCGTTTTCTTCCATCCAGTCAAAGATTACATTAATAGTATCCCCGGTATTTTCATATGGCCCGGTATGTACAGCAACTGCGACCTGGAGATGATTCCATTCCTTTTTTTGCAGGGGTTCCCGGATAACAGCTATCTGGGACATTATTGGGAAGCCTATTTCCCATTCCGCATCAGCGGGAGCGTTTTCTTCCGGGGAAGTAAAGTAGATGGTTATCATTGGTCCGGCCGGATTAATGTTTTGACTTTGCATGAGATTCATAAGCTCAGTGATTACCTGCTCCATATCTGAATAGGGGCCTTTATGCTGAATGCTGCAAAAGGGGAATGGAGACATCTCTTTGATCTTCACTTCCGGGTTTTGGGAGGCTGGAAGAGCCGAGCCGAAGCCGGTTGCAATTATGAGAGTAAACATTAAAATATAGAGCATTTTATTTTTCATATCACCCTCCTCTTTGTATTTTACCCTATATCTGAAATCATTGCACTATATGTCTTGAATTATTCACGAGTTGATTTTAATAACAAGGACAGAAGTCCGCAAATTACCATGAATAACGCAGGCAAGGCCTGCAAATAACCTTGAATTTTTTCTTATTTACCATTTTTTATTTTCCATTTACCGGGTTTTATTAATGAAATAATTAACCTGAATAATTCATAAATAATGTCGATATTTTACGTAATATGTGTAATATCAAGGATTTAGACGAGAATTTTTGATGAACACACAAATAACTTTGTTCTCACATTGTTATATTCTATATAATCGACATTATTTATGAATTATTCAGGTTAATTAGGTTACACAATATCTTTATAATAACGGGAATAAAGGCTTATAACAGGATTGTGTCCGCAAAAGCGGTCTTTTACTATCAGTGTCGTAACTGGAGCCTTGCTATACTTTGTAAACAGCATATCATGCCCGATACAAAGGCCGATTATAATGTTAAAATCCGTTTTAATGGTGTTGAAAATTTCCGCCTGCAAAAGGGGATTACAGGAAGATTCGAACTTTTCTGGGTCTCTTATTTTTTGTTCGGGAAGGATGCCGAGCTCGGTTTTATCGATTGCGCCGCAGCTGCAAACAGCTGAGCAGATCTTTAGGCCATGATTTTCGAGTATTTCTGTTGCCCGCTCTGCTTCATCTGCCAGGCCGATGCAGAATGCGATGCCGAGTTTTCTAGCGCCGATTTTTTTGGCAAACTCTGCCACTTCTCTAATTCTTGGCCTTATAGGAAAGGTCTTACCTTTTTCGCGGGCGTATTTTTCGTCATAGGCTTCCTTTTCTGTAACTGCTGCTTGGATGAAAAAATCATGTAGTTCTTGAGATTTATATTTTTCAGCAGTGGAGTGAATAAGGTTTTTAAAGTTTTTCATCGGGCAGAATTCCGGCAGAATTTTTTCATCTTTTTTCCCATGGTAACAGTATTTAGGCTGGCATTTTGCACATTGGGGATCTTGCATTTATTTATTCTCCTAATTTATCTTTGCGGATAAAGGTTGTACCACCACTCCGGCTGATTTTTCAACCAGCGGTCAAACCAGGCGAGGATCGTCTTGGTCCAGAGGATACGTTTGTTATAGGTCATTATATGATGATTTTGGTCAAGGATCTGGATATATTCTACTTCTCTACCAAGAAGTTTAAGTGCTGTAAACAGCTGAGTGCTTTCCCCGGGAGGAACATTTGTGTCAACTGAGCCGTGCAAAAGCAGTAATGGGGTTGAGATCTTATCAGCATTAAAGAGAGGGCTCTGTTTTATGTAAATATCTTTTCTATTCCAGGGAAAGCTGTTGGCAGTGGCATAGGCGCTGTATAAATATCCCCAGTATCCCTCGCCCCAGTAACTTGAAATCGAGCTTATTCCGGCATGAGCGATGGCAGCAGAAAAAATGTTAGTCTGAGTTTGCAGGTACATAGTTATAAAGCCTCCGTATGAGGCTCCGATGCATCCGATTTTGTCAGCAGCAATAAAAGAATGGGAAGCTGTGAGCTTTTTAACTCCGTCGATGATTTCCTCGGCGGTTGTGACTCCCCAGTCGTTTACATGCTGGGCAGAAAACTTCTGGCCGAAGCCGACCGCACCGCTTGGTTGTAGGACATAAACCACATAACCCTGGGCTGCATATAGATTTAACGGGTAGCGCCCGCCGAAACTCCGGGTTACAGGAGAAGTGCCGCCATAGTAGTTTATTATGCAGGGGTATTTTTTTTTAGGGTCGAAATCAGGTGGGTAATAGATCCTGCCTTCGATCTCAATTCCTGTTTTGTTTTTAAAAGTCCAGCGCTCCACTTTGTTGAAGGAAATGTTTTTGTAATCATTCTGGCTGGGATCCTGGAACAAACGGCTTCTCTTGTTCTCAAGGTCTATAACATAGGCTATGGGAGGGACCGAAGCGCTTGATCCGGTATAAACGGCCACCGGTTTACTATGGGCGATTTCAAAATTCCCTATAACTTCTGTTCCGCAAAACATACGGAAGAATTTTTTGTTTTTAAAATCATATCTGAAAAGCCTGACATAGGAACGGTCAGTGGCTGTAAAATATAAACGATTGTCGGACCTGCTCCATACAGCCTGGTTTATTGAAGGAGTGAAATCTTTTGTCAGGGACATGGCTTTATCAGCTTCTGGGTCGTACAAATACGCCTGGATGTCGTATTCATTTGGAGTTATTCCCCCGGGGATATTGACTCCGACATCTCCGAATAGAGATGGCCCGCCGAGCATAAGAATTTTCTTTCCATCCAGGGCCCACTGGGCACTGTTAAGCCAAGGGCCGCTCCATATCAGTTTTGTGTCCAGTCCGGCAAGGTTGAGGGAAAATAATTCTGTGATTGTATAGGGGCGCTGAGTGTAATCGACTTTGGCGCGGGAGAATAGCAGCTTTTTTCCATTAGGGCTTATGCTGTTGAGATGGGTAGAAAAAAAACCGGCGGTCAATCTCTGGCGTATCCCGCTTTTTAAGTCAATTTTGTAAAGATAACTGTGGTTTCTCCATCCAGGCATCCGGTCTTCATTATTGATGATTCTTTTAACTCCAGGCCGGTCTTTTTTTCCTTCTTCGACCAGGGAGTAAATGATATAGCTTGAGTCCGGAGACCAGGTATGCTCACCGAGGTTTTTTGTATTTTTAAGTAGGGGAAAAGCAGTCCCGCTTATAAGGTTAACGATCCAGAGCGTACCGCCCTTTTTATTGTAACTTGTGTATGAGAATTTTTGTCCGGCAGGGGCCCAGTTTACTTTTGATATAGAGGTCTCTCCGCGGAAAGTCCTGAGCAGTTTATTGCCTTTTATATTGTAGAGTTCTACCCAGGATTCTGAGGAATCGCTCGGTGGAAGAGCCTGCCTTACTGTTAATGCGGCCATTGCTCCATCAGGAGAGATGGTTATATTTGTGGCTTTCGGGCCGTTGAGGAGATGGGAGATAGTCATATTGCTTTCAGGAGAGAGAGTGACTAAAGGGAGAGGCTGGACAAAGTTTTCTCTAATAGAAAGTGATGCTTTTAGCTCCCAAATTAAATCAGCACTGGGATCATAGACTGTCTTTAATATAAGCAGGTGTTTGCCGGTTTCAAGTTGAATGCTATCAGTTTTTAAGTCCTCGCTGGTTGAGGATCTGGTTGATAAAAGTTTTCCATCAAGATATATGCGAAATACTTGAGGGCTTGTAACTGAGAGTGTTCCCTGAGTCCATCTTTTAACATCGAGATAAGCAGCAAGATAGCAAGTAGCAGGAGAGCTGCCTGTATTTATTATCTGAACTCCGTTTTTCGCGGTCTGGGTCTCTTCCCAGATTGAAGAAGTTCCATTATGCCAGGTAATATGATCCTTGGCTTTTGGTTTCAGTTTAGAAAAATCAAGCTCATCAAATTTTAAGAGGTCATCAAGGAAAAACTTGTCAGGGAGACTGTCATGAAATACAGGAAGGTTATTTAAAAAAGGGCCTGCTTTGAGCCATGTTTTAAATGGGATTTCAATCGATTTATTTTGGTTGCCCTGTGAAGCAGTGGCCAGAGCTATTAATGAGGACAACATTACTATCAGCAGGATCACCTGGATTGTTATTATTTTATTTTTCATGTTTTCTCCTAGCCTGACCTATTCATAAAAAAATGGCGATGTTTTTATTATTATTTTCTTTTCAATGATATGCAAGATTTTTTCAAGAATGATTATTAAAACTTCTTTCTTGTTTTTATTTTTAATTTTAATAGCCATTTTTTTACTCTTCGAGCGAGCCGATCTCACAGCATCTGCTTCGTTACTGGGCATTCGCGGTGAAGGACCACAGCTTCATACCCTGTGCCTTGCATCTGCAGCAACCTCGACTCGTGAATAATCCAGGCTAGTAGGTTAGTTTAATTTATTTTGAGAAATTTTTAAACTTAGAACTTGAAACTTAAAATTAAGCTAGATAGAATACTGTGGGTCACCCTTAAATTAGAAGGAGGGATTATGAGAAAAAAAAACTCTGTTGTTTCAGGATTAATCCTGCTGTTTTTTATTTTCCTGTTTATATGCAGCTGTGGCCCTAACGAAGAGATTGAACAAGTGGAACCAGCCGATCTGGTGCTTCGAAATGGAGTTATCTATACACTAGATTCAGAATGCCCTTATGCAAGTGCTTTGGCTGTGACTGGGAAAAAGATCACAGCTGTTTTACCAGATAATGAAAAAGCAGTGGAGTATATAGGTGATAATACCCAGGTTATCGATCTGGAAGGAAAATTTGTAACTCCGGGGATCATTGATGGCCATGTTCATTTCAACCGGGCGGGCGCCCTGATAAATGATGCTAATTTGATGACTGTTTCTGACGAGGCGGGACTACGTAAGGAGATCAGCCGGCTTGCCGGTCTGCTTGATGATGGAGAGTGGATAACTGAGGGTCTCTGGGGTGCTTATGAAAAGTGGGCTCTGGGTGATGCGGGAACTGAAACGTCGGGCAGGAAGAAAGCCTGGCGGCCTCACCGGGAGATGATAGATGACATTTCTCCCAATAACCCATGTTTTCTCTGCCGCTATGATCAAAGGGAATGGCTTGCCAATACAGCAGCTCTTGAGGCAGCAGGAATGGATAAATCCATCTTTAACGGAATGATATTTGATAAAAAGGGGAAGCCCATAGGGATAATAATGAATCCATCTCCTGCTTTTGATAAGATGAAGCAAGCAATTAAGCCGAAGTCTTCTAAGCGGCTGCTGGATGAAAACCGGGCCGCCCTTAAAGCTCTCAGGGAGGCCGGTATTGTCGAGGTTCATGATATTGCCACACCGGATCAGACTCAGCGCTTTATAGAACTTCAGAGAAATGGGGAGCTGACCTGTAGGGTCTGGCTGCGCCCCGACTTGTCCCGGGGGGCTGAATTAAAAGAAAAAGGCCTGACTATGGGGCTTCACCCTGAAACAAAGCAGAAAGACACCTGGCTACGTTATGGAGCATTAAAAGGATATATTGACGGCATTATGGGAACCCACGGAGCACTTTTTTTTGAGCCTTATGATGACCAGCCAGACAATTACGGGCACTGGCGCCGGCACACCTCGGATGATGAGAAGCAAAAAGTAGGGAATATGGAGAAGATGTATAATTTGATAAAAATCGGATTGGATGCAGGTTTTGTCCCTAATGTGCATGCCATCGGCACACGCGGCGTTGCTGAAATGCTGGACCTTTATGAGAGATTAAAAAATGAGGGAGTAGACCTGACTGGATTCAGAGTAATTCATGCCCAGGTCATAAGGCCTGGGGACTTTGCCCGCTTTAAGGCATTAAATGTGATTGCCGAAGTAAATCCCTACCATATTTCAGATGATATGCGCTGGATGGAAGAGAGGATAGGCTCAGAGCGGTGTGAAGGGGCGTATGCCTTTAAAAGTTTACTTAATAATGGGGCTGTGTTGAGTTTCGGCTCAGATTGGCCCGGAACCAGTGTTGCGCTTTATCACATGCATCCTAAATATCTGATCTATGCGGCAGTTGCGAGAAAAACATTAAAAGGGCTTCCTGAGGAAGGATGGTTTCCCGAACAGCGTATCTCAGTGGCAGAAGCGATCAAAGCGTACACTATTAATAATGCTTATGCAGCATTTGAGGACGATATCCGCGGCACCCTTGAAGCCGGCAAGCTGGCTGATATCACAGTATTCGACCGGAATCTGCTGGAAATTCCTGAGGGCGAGATTTTAAAAGTGGGAGTAACCCATACAATAGTAGATGGAAAGATTGTATTTGAAAAATAAGCTGATACAAGAATACGAATAGTTCAGGTTTTTGTTACTTTTACTCTGCCCGAAATAGCAATGGTAATTTTGTACTTGCCCCACGAATTTGAAATATAAATGGAAGCCAAATTTGACACTGTCCCGACCGGGTGAAAAGTCGGGCTGTTGTTTGCCTGAATGTTTACACCTTCAAGAAATACTTCTGGCTCACTTTCCCATATACTTTGAGTTATATTATATTTTTCGATCAAATATGATGTACTGTTGAATCTAATTCGGACTTTAACAGCTTTGAAAATTGATTTGTAACGGGCATAATTCAGGCGCGAGTTGATTTCTCCTACAGCTCTCAGAAGATTGTATTTGGGGGATAGATTCGAGAAAGACAGCGAGGCGATTCCCGTCAGTATTGCCATTATGGCGAGGGTGGTAACGACTTCTATAAGTGAAAATCCTTTACTGTTGCTAATGTTAGTTTTCATACTCCCCCCATTCAAGAATTTTGAACGACAGAAGGGCTATAACCGGGTTTGCCGTAACCGGTGCATTTTGCAGTAGTTCTTCCTGCTGCAGTTGCCTCCTGTCTGGGAATAACTCAAGGCTGTTTCCGTTTGATTGGTATTTAGGCATATGCAAGCTTCCCAGCAGGCTGACATCCTTATGTTCTCCATTGATAGAAAAACCGTTTTTTGCTGCAGTAAGAGAAGCCTGAAGTTTTATTTTATCCGGCGATTCTTCATGGATTTTAATTTCGCTGGAAGAGAAGATGTTAAGCTGAGATGTTGAGTTTTTGGCATATGGAATTCCTTCCGTCCACTTGACTCCCTCATGGATTAAGTGCGAGGAAAGTGTTATCTCGTTTGAAGAGATGATTGTCAGATTAACTCCATTAAGGATACAGGGGATTTCTTTATCTTTAACGAGTTTTGCCTCTCCCGAAGAGTTTATTGTCCCTCCTCCCAGGGATTGGATGTCTCCTTCTACAATTATTATTCCGAGAGGCCTTAATTCATAGAAACGGGTTTCTGTGGGAGTGGAAAACCAGGTCATTGTACGGGCAGGGTCATATTTTAAAACCCAACATCCCTGTTCCATTTGGAATGAGATGACCTGACTCTCCTTTTCGATAGCAAGGACAAACTCAAGAATGTCTCCCTGCACATAAATACCGCCCAATCCCATGTCGTCCCGGATGAGATAGACTCCTTCCGGCACTGGATCATCGCATATTTCCAATCCGAGAGCGTTTCGAATTTGGGCATTGGATAATTTTTGCGGGTAAAACATATTTATTTTAAACGCCTTGTTCATTAACC
>JAUWNW010000071.1 GCA_030612445.1 Candidatus Aminicenantota bacterium | reverse complement strand
TTTTTGGATTGGGGTAAAAATGAATTTTTTTCCTCTTTACGGTTACAGCCATTTTAGGATTCTCCTTCTTTCTATATGATCTCAACCTTCAGATAAAAAAATGCTCTTAAAAACAAGCATTATATAATAGCACACTCCTTTTGTTAATCAAAAGGGAAACATTTGAGCTCATAGAGTGCTTAAAGCTTAGATTTATTCTTGGCATATCCGATCTTGTACATGGCCGGGATAACGATAAGGGTCAGGACAGTGGCAAAAGAGAGTCCGAAAATGATGGTCCATGAAAGAGAATTCCAAAAAGCCACATTATCACCGCCGAAGTAAATCTGCGGGTTAAGTTCGGTAAACAGGGTTGAAAAGTTTATGTTCATGCCGATGGCAAGAGGCATAAGGCCGAGAATTGTGGAGAGAGCCGTTAGGAGAACTGGAGTGAGACGGGTAGCTCCAGCCTGGATGATCGCCTCTGTTTTATCACCCCCCTGCGCAATGAGTTTATCCGTATAATCAATGATGATTATCCCGTT
The DNA here is from genome assembly GCA_030612445.1 of Candidatus Aminicenantota bacterium. Classification (GTDB taxonomy): domain Bacteria; phylum Acidobacteriota; class Aminicenantia; order Aminicenantales; family Aminicenantaceae; genus JAUVXM01. The sequence continues at coordinate 15,684 of JAUWNW010000071.1, read as the reverse complement.
TTTAACTACTATCCCAGCCACTGCAATAATCCCCATCCCGGTCATCATGATCGAGATGTCAATGCCAAAAATAGAAAATCCCAGGAAGACTCCCGTAAAGCTGAAGAATATCTGCGTGATTATGATCATGGGCTTGGACATGGAATTAAATTGGGACACCAGAATTATAAAAATAAGGGCTACAGCGATAAAGAGAGCTTTAATCAGGTAATTCCCAATCTCGGCCTGCATGTCCTGTTCGCCGGTAAAGCTGACTTCATAGCCCTCTTCAAGTTCAAATTCAGGAAGAGCTTTTTTTATTTTGCCGATTATTTCATTGGCATTATAACCGGAAAGCACATTAGATGAGAGAGTAATTACACGTTTATTATCAATACGGGTAATACCGCCGTAACTGGAGATATCAGAAACATCAGCAACTGCTGATATTGGGATCTTGCTGGAGCCGTTATTGCCCTTGCCGGGAACGGTTATAGTCTGGCTCAAGAGGACATCGAGGTCGTAGCGGTATTTCTTATCCAGCCTGAGCTGGATGGGATATTCTTCTTCCCCTTCTTTGAATTTTGAGACCTCTGTCCCATATATTGCAGTGCGCAAAAGCATGCCGACCTGGGCAGTACTTATCCCGAGCCGGTTTGCTTTATCCCGGTCTATGTTGAGAAGGACCTCCGGTTTGCTGGTTTCCATGCTGGACTTTAATTCTTCTATGCCGGGTATATTTAAAGAAGTTATAAATTCATGCAGCCGCACTGAGGTCAAGATAATCTCCTCAATATCGTCCCCGCTGATCTCTATATTTATCGGTTTCCCTGATGGCGGGCCCATTGCATCGCTGTTGATGCGGATCTCTGCACCCGGGATTCCGGTAATTTCCGCCCGCAGATCCTTCAGGTACTCACGCGTTGATCTCTCTCCGGTCCTGAATTTGTATTCCACAAATGAGATAGTGATTTTAGCCAGTTTATCCTGAGTAGAGCGCTCGAACATTTCACTTCCGGCATTGGACGCCACATTAGTTATAACCGATTCCACATCGGGATTATTTCTGCCAATGACCTTGTAAACCTTATCTTCTACTTGTTCGGCAATGTTATTGGTCACATCTATATGGGTTCCTTCCGGCATAGTTATGTATACGTAAAGATTATTGGGGTCGCCTTCAGGAAAAAAGATGACTTTGGGGGTTCTAAGGCCCAGCAGCACAAAAGAAAAAAACATCAGCAGCACGATCGATCCCAGCACAGCATACGGCCTTTTTCCCTGGAGAAGAAATGTCAAAACTTTTTTGTATCCTTCTTTAAAAGCAGGCAAAGTCCGGCTCTGGAATTTATCGATCAGAAAACGCAGCCCGAATTTCCCTATAAGATATAAGGCCAGTCCAAAGGCAAGAAGATTGCCTGGCAGCATTAAGCCTGAGGCGTAAAAAACAACCGCCAGGACAAGACAAACAAGCAGAAGTGCGATCTTTTTAGGGGTGAAAGCAGCTCTGAGGCTGATCCTTTCTTCCGGGTCGCGGTATTTCATGAAAGATACTGCAAAAACCGGATTCATAACATAAGCCACAAGCATTGAGGCAGCCAGAGTGACTATAATAGTCACTGGCAGAAAAGATATAAATTTTCCCGCGATCCCAGGCATAAACATAAGAGGGAAAAACGGAGCCATAGTAGTCAGGGTCCCGGTAAACACGGGCAGGGCCACTTCTTTCCCAGCCCGTTTGGTGGCCGGCAGAATCTGCAGATTGGCGGTAGTGGTAAAATGCCGGTAGATATTCTCCACCACCACTATGGAATTATCCACTACGATTCCCAGCACCATGATAAACGACATCAGCACAACCATATTCAGAGTGAATCCGACTATCGGAATAAAGATAAAAGCTATGATCATAGACATAGGGATGGCGACCCCCACAAACAGAGCATTCGTCTCTCCCATAAAAAACATAAGGATAAAGACCACCACTATAAAACCGAGGATAATCGTGTTAAATAGATCACTTATACTGTTTTTGGTCTGGGTGCTGCTGTCGCCTGAGAGGGTTAAGACCAGGTTTTCCGGGGCAGTCTTTTTGACATCTTCTACAATAGTATTTATCTTATCGACTGCATATATCAGGTTCTTTCCGCTTTTTTTTATAACATTAAGGGTGACAACATCTTTGGAATTAAGGCGAGCATAGCTTTCTCTATCTTTATAGCCGTCATTGACTTCGGCAATATCTTTTAAATAAATCCCTTCCTGCAGATGAATGTTTGCAATCTGATCAATCCTCTTAAATTCACCTATTACCCGCAGATTCCTCTTCATCCCGTCTGTGTCTATCTGGCCGCCTGAGAGGGTCAAGTTTTCTGAGGCTACCGCATTTTTAATGGAATTAAAGGAAAGGCCGGCAGCCTGCATTTTGTACAGATCAACATTGATCTGGATCTCCCGGTCCAGAGCTCCTACTATGGGAGCGCTGCTTATCTCTTCCAGAGCCTCGATCTCTTCCTGCAGGTCCTCTGCCAGCTCCCTGAGTTTAACAAGCCCAAGATCGCCTGATAAGTTGATAAAAAGGATAGGGATCTCCGACAAGTCAAGGCGCGAGACATCCGGATCTCTGAAAAGATCGGACGGCAGTTCCGAACGGGCTTCATCCACAGCCTGCTTCACATCCAGGTAAGCCTGGGTCTCATCCGCAGTCATCTCAAACTCAATAAATATAGAAGAGAAATCCTGGATGGAATTGCTCTTGATATGTTTAACTCCGTTTATGCCTTTCAGCTGTTTTTCAATAGGGCGGGTTATCAGGTTTTCTACATCTGCGGGAGATGTTCCGGGATGCAGGGTTCCGATCATAAAATAGGGAAACACGACCTCAGGCATTTTTTCTTTGGGGGTGGTATTGTACTGCATGAAGCCAAAGATAATTAAAATAACAGTAAAGATATATACAGTGGTCTTATTATCAACTGCTATATTAGTGAGCTTAAATTCTTTCATAGTTAGCCTTCCTGCCGGTTTTAGTCCGTGATATTTACACTGATTTTTTGTCCGTCAGCCAGGTTTTGATAACCGAAGACAACGATATACTCATCTTCTTGTAATCCGTCTCTAACCTCGACTTTTTGCCCATATTCTTCCCCGGTTTTTATGATCCTCTTTCTGGCGATCCAGGTGTTGTTTTCCCGGACGGCTGTGAACAGAAATTGCTCAGTGCCGGTTTTTTGCACGATTTTCCCGGGCACAACCAGAGCTTCCGGGTTGCTGTAATCATTAATGGTCAGGATTGCCAGCATATTGGGTTTGACCTTTTTCTCCTGGGCCGGAACCTTGATCTTAATCCGGAAGGTCCTGTTTTTGGGATCAATAACCTGGGAGACGGCCTCGATACGGTGCTCGAATCCCCTGTTTAAAGCCGGGATCTGAATGTGTACGGGATCTTTCTTTTTAATCCGGGCGATGTAGTTTTCAGAAAGGTCTGCTTCAATTTTTAAGTTAGATAACTGCACTACCCGAATCGCCCCGTATCCAGCAGATGCCATTTCTCCTTCCTTAATCAGCACTTCATCAACAGTGCCGGCTATAGGGGATGTGATCTTAGTCAGCTTATATTGTTCATTAAGGGTTTTCAGCTTTTTCTCCAGATTTTCTTTATTGTTTTGGGCCTGCAGGTATTCTATCTCACTGCCGATATTTTTGTTCCACAGCCTTTCCTGTCTTTCAAAGATAGTTCTCGCCAGACTTAACCCGTTTTTCAGTTCTTCAATACTGCTCTCCAGGATAGAAGCGTCAAGTTCAGCCAGCAGCTGCCCTTTTCTGGCTCTGTCTCCAGCTTGAACATGAATTTTTTTAACAATACCCGAGGAGGACGGAGGGATAAGGATGTTATTGTCCGATTCGATCGTCCCTTGAATCTTGATGAAGTGTTGAAAGAGGCCTTGTTTGACCGGGCTGATATTTACATACATCATTTTTGCCACAGGCTGTTCGGCCCCGGTTTCTTCCCCGATCTCTACTTTTAATTTTTCGATCTGTTCCGTAATAGCATCTTTTTTGCTTTCCAGTCTCTCCAGCTGTGCCCTCTTATCCTGAGGACTGCAGGCAGAGAGGAAAGCTATCATGCTTAATACAGCCATAAGTTTTAGTTCTCTCATAGTATTTATCCTTCTAATAATTGTTACTGATCTTGTCTAGTGAATTTTTGGCATTGAGCAAAGCAGCCATAGCCTGGATATAATCAGACTGGGACTGAAGATATTTATCATTAGCCTGAGTCAGGTCCATACTGGAAGCCATGCCTTCTCTGTATTTAGTCAAAGTGGCATTATAGACTTTTTCAGAAAGAGCCATATTTTCTTTTGTATTGAGATAATTTTCATAGGCTGATTGTAGATTGACCCTTGCTTTGGCTGCTTCCAGGAGTATTCCCTGAGCGGCCTGTTCCCTGGCATTGCGCATCTGGTCCAGAGTAATGGCAGCCTGCTGAACCCTTGCTTTCTGAGCACCGCTTTTAAAGATCGGAATATCAATATTTACCCCGAAAAACTGAGCGCGGAACCAGTTTTCATCAAAATTAAAAAAATTGAAAGTATCACGCATAGCACTTCGCTGATAAGTATAAAATGCGGCTACAGTCGGAAAATATTTGGATTTTTCATTTTTTAAGGCCAGTTCCGATAATTTTTCCTGGGTGACAAGCAGTTTATAGTCAAGGTTGCTTTCCAGATCAAAATCAGCTTCAACAAATTTTACAACATCCACCCGGCTGAGGATGTCTTCCAATTTTTCTGTAAGGGAAATGCTTTCTTTAAGTTTTATCCCCATTTGGAATTTTAGTAAGTTATAGGCAATTTCCTTCTGTCTCTGGACAGTCTGGAGGCCGTTTTTTAACTTTGTGGCCGAGATCTGAAGCAGGTCAACATCCGTCTCTTCCACAAAGCCCTCTTTGTAGATTTCCCTTATCTCATATAGGGTCTTTTCTAAATTCTTTCGATTTGCTTTAAGGATCTTTTCACTTTCTTCTGACACCAGAATCAGATAATAAGTGCTGGTTACGGTTTCTTTAACATCTAACTGTGTCTGTTCCAGACCCTGATCAGCCAGCCGGCGGTAGATCGATGCGGTCTTGAGGCCGACGAAATAGCTACCGTTAAAAATCAGCTGCTGCACGGTAAAGTTGAAATTGGCGGTATGCTGGGTGCCGAATTGTACCGGAATTTTTTCGTCAAATTTCCCTTCAAAAAAATTTGGGATCAGAATAGTTGCCAGCTCCAGGTTGTTCATATAGCTTATACCTGAGCTGACCTGGGGCAAGCCTGAAGCAACGATTTCTTTTAGCTTTTTTTGGGCCGCAGCCACATCCAGCTTGGATTTTCTGATGTTATAGCTGTGCTGAACCGCATACTGCTGGGCGGATATCAGGCTAAAGGGTTTTATTTCTTTTTTTTCAACCTGGCCGGCATTAATAGCAGCCCCGGATATTACTAATACTAAGCACAGAAAACAAATCAGATGATTTCTAGTCGATAATCGGTATCTTGCTTTGTGTATCATTTTTTCCTTACCCTAACTCATTGGTTTAATAATTAAACTGATTAGTTTTATTTTAAAACTGAAGGGTCACAATAGCACAGTCTTGGCTTCCTGTCAACCGCTCGCATCAAGTAATCCGTTAAGCATCTCCCCTATTCATTGAAAATTTCTGATAGTTAAAATATAATGCATTGTTATCTCGGCTTTAATATTGGAGGAAAAAGATGACCCGGATAAAAGTTTTTATTGCTATGGCAATATTGCTTACAGCCGCGGCTTGACCTGGGTAATTACCCTGAACCGCCAGCTTAATGAAGAGGAAGAGGCCTACACTTCAATCCGCATGACTAATACCGGCGGCAGCAACTCTATTTCAATGTCAGCAGGGGGCAGCGGCGAAGCCACAGAAACTGATGCATATAAGCTTGAGGTTTTCGATAAGGAAGGAGTACTTCTGGGCAGTATCCCTCTGGACCATTTTGCAGACCTGATTCGTATCCAAGGAGACCGCCTCTTTATCCTGGACAAGCTTCGGCGCATGCAGGTTCATGAGTACAGGATCCAATAAAAGCAAACTTCTCCTAAACACGGCCCATCCTCCAGCTAATATACTCTTAATTTCATTGACGGGGCAATCTCTATATGATAAAAATCATTTAGCCTTAACAATTCATAAAAAGTGTCGATATGTATGATAGGAGAGTAACAATGAAACTTAAAATCAAATTAATTTTTATTCTGGTGCTGCTTTTTGGGCTTATATCACCATCTTTAGCTCAGCAAAAAGAAGCCCAGCCGGTCGAGTTTTTAAAAATATCAGATAATCTCTATGAGATCCACGGAGGCAGCGGCGCTAACGGCGGATTGTATATTGGTGATAATAACGCCCTTGTGATCGATGCTAAAATGAACAAAGATTCCGTTGACCAGGTTCTTGCCGGGATTAAAAAAATTACCGATAAACCAGTCAAGTATCTTGTCAACACTCACAGTGACGGCGACCATGTTAATGGAAACAGGTTTTTTCCAGAAAGTGTTATTATTGTCGCGCATAAGAACTGCCGAAAGGAATTTTTTCATACTCAAAGAGACGGTTCAGCTTCCAGTTGGAGCAGCGCTGAATTAGCCCCCTTTGTCCCTTCTGTAACATTTGAAAATAAAATGGACATTTATCTGGGCACAAAAAAGGTCGAATTATGGTATTTCGGCAAAGGCCATACTACCGGAGATATTGTTGTTTACTTTCCTGAAGAAAAAACCGCATTTGTCGGTGACCAGATCTTTATAGGCAGGGCTCAGCTTATCCACTCTTATAAAGGCGGAAACTCATTGGCTCACGTAAAAACACTTGCAAAAATGCTTACTACCCTTGATGCTGAAAAGTTCTGCAGCGGCCATGCCGATGTTATCGGCCGCGCAGCTGTAAAAAAGCACATTAAAGAAATGGTTAATCTACAGGATAAGGTAAAAGATCTGAAAGCCATGGGGAAAAACCTTGCTGAAATAAAAGCTAAATTCAATGAAAACGAATCCCGGCTTATCGAGACGATCTACAACGAGATAAAATAAGTTTGGTAAAAATCTGAAGCGAGCACAAGCCACACCTGAATTTTGTCCATATCGACATTTCTTATGAATAGTTCAGGACCTGAGTCATTCACGAGTCGAGGTTAATCTGCCACCCGAAGTTTTTTCCAGGCTTTTGTCAGCAAGAATATCGCGGCTGCTGCAACTGCCGACAGAATAAAGGCCAAAGTATTTTTACCGTATATCCAGTAGCCGACAGCAAAAAGCACACTGTAAACTGCAAAGCATCCCAACACCATACAAAGTATTCCGGCAGGAACATCCCAGCTCTTTCCAGGAGTTTCAACCGAATCATTATCTTTTTCAGCCTGTTCGATCACTTTTTTCCACCCAGGCCCGCCCGGCTTTACCAGCCGGTAAAATGAACGCAGCGTCTTAGTTTCTGAAGGACTGGTTATAAAGGTTACAGTTATCCAGCAGACCGTTGTTACAGCTACTCCCAGAAGCAGCTGCACATGAGAGGATATCTCCGGCAGCCCGGTTAAAGGGTGTAAAATCTGGAGATATACTGCAACTGAAAACGAAACTACCATAGCGGTTATTTCACTGAAAGGATTTATCCTCCACCAGAACCAGCGCAGGATAAAAAGGAGACCGGTCCCTGCTCCGATCTGAAGCAGGATATTGAAAGCCTGCAGGGCATTTCTCAGCAATAATGCCACTAAGCTGGCCAGGATCATTAAAGAAACCGTAGAGATCCGGCCAACCCGGACCTGTCGTTTATCACTGGCTTCAGGGTTAATAAAACGTTTGTAAAGATCATTAACAATATAGGATGAACCCCAGTTCAGATGAGTCGAAATAGTAGACATAAAGGCCGCCACAAGAGAGGCCACTACCAGGCCGAGCAATCCCCGGGGCAGGAATGTCAGCATAGCCGGATATGCCATATCATGCTGGATAACACTGGGGTCTATATGCGGAAAGGCAGCCCGCAAAGCCTCCAGATTAGGAAAAACAACAAGGGAACAAAGGGCAACAATGATCCAGGGCCAGGGTCGCAGAGCATAATGGGTAGCATTAAACAGCAAAGTCGCTTTTATAGCATGTTTTTCCGTTTTAGCTGACAGCATACGTTGAGCGATATAACCGCCTCCGCCGGGCTCTGCTCCGGGATACCAGACACTCCACCATTGAACGGCCAGGGGGAGTATCAATAAAGGGATCAGAGCTTCTAAATTAGAAAAATCAGGTAGGATATTCAGCTTGGAAACCACAGCTTCATTAGTTAAAAGACTGCTTAGACCTCCAATCTGAGGAAGCCGTACTGCTACAATGGCTGCCCCGACCGCCCCCACCATAGCTATGCCAAACTGAAAAAAATCAGTTATTAAAACTCCGCGCAGTCCCCCTAAAGCACTGTATGATACTGTAACCAGAGATGCTATCAGCAGGGTCTGAACAGGGGTGAGTTTTAACATAACACCCCCGATTTTAATAATAGCCAGGGAAACTGTTGCCATTATCATAATGTTAAAAAATACACCAAGGTAAATGGCCCTAAAACCTCGCAGAAAAGCAGCTGCTTTTCCGCTGTAGCGCAGCTCATAAAACTCAAGGTCAGTAAGCACCTGGGAGCGGCGCCACAGCTTGGCATAAACAAATACTGTAAGCATCCCGGTCAAAAGAAAGGCCCACCACACCCAGTTTCCGGCAACTCCATTCTGCCTGACAATATCGGTCACAAGATTGGGAGTGTCACTGGAAAATGTAGTCGCCACCATGGAAACTCCCAACAGCCACCACGGCATATTTCTCCCTGATAAAAAGAACTCCTTAGAACTTTTCCCGGCTTTTTTTACAACCACCAGGCCGATTATTAAAGAAATTACAAAAAAACCAATAATAAATGCCCAGTCGATCCCTTGTAATGGCATGATCCTTCCTTGTTAATACAAGCAAGATTATTTCACAGGCTTTTGCACAACACAAGGGGAGAGCGCCATCCCCAGGCTATTCAATAAAAAGAAATTAAAGTACCCTACAAAAACAATGATTATTTCAAGTTAGCATGTATATATGATTTTTGTTATCATAAACAAAGCTAAGACAAGATCTGCTGTAACAATACGACCCTAAAGCAGGCAGGAGTAGAAAATGAGAAAACCCTTCTTAGAATTTGTAAAAGACAATATCGTGCTTATGGACGGGGCTATGGGGACAGAGATCTATGCCCGCGGAGTTTTTATCAACACCTGTTATGATAACTTAAACCTGACAAATCCCAATCTTATTAAAGAAATCCACCGGTCATACATCGAAGCTGGGGCAGACTTGATCGAGACAAACACCTTCGGGGCGAATCGAAAAAAACTGCAAAAACATGGCCTGGAAAAAGAAATCCAGGCAATTAATTATCAGGGCGCAAAAATAGCCCGGGAAATCGCCGGCAAACAAGTCTATGTAGCCGGCTCCCTTGGACCCCTGGAAGAACGTTTGGAGCCTTGGGGAGTTCTTTCCGAGCAGGAGGCAAGAGAAATATATCAGGAACAGGCGAAGCCTCTCATTGACGGCAGGGTAGATATTCTCTCGCTTGAAACTTTTTCCGACCTTCATCTTATGCAGCAGGCAATTATGGGGATAAAAGAAATATTTGATATTCCCCTTATTGCCCATATGACCATAGGAGAGGACGGAAATTCTCTGTTTGGAACACCGCCGGAACGCTTGGCCATAAAAATGAAAGAATTCGGAGCAGACATAGTGGGGCTCAACTGCAGCGTTGGACCAAAAGTCATGCTGGAAGCAGCAACGAAAATGGTTTCTGCTATAGATATTCCGGTAAGTGTAATGGCAAACGCCGGAATCCCCCAAAATGTCGCTGGGAGGAACATTTACTTAGCCTCAGCAGAGTATTTTGCTGAATATGCCCGGCGCTTTGCCCAGGCCGGAGTTCAGATCATTGGCAGCTGCTGCGGAACAAATGCAGAGTACACAAGAGAGATGGGAAAAGCGATCCAATCAATTCAGCCAAGAAAGCGAGTGCGCCAGGTAGTCAAAGCCCCTCTGGAGGCAAAATATAAAGAGGCCGTCCCTACCCGGGATAGATCGGAATTTGCCCGTAACATATGTGATAAAAAATTTGTTACCTCAGTAGAAATTATCCCTCCGCGGGGAATAAATTCCTTCAAACCCGTTGAACAAGCAAAACGACTGCGTGAAGCAGGTGTTGATGCTGTAAATATTCCGGACGGCCCCAGAGCGCTTTCCCGTATGGGTGCAGGTTATCTATCACTAATTATTCAGGAGCAGGCAGAAATAGAAGTGATCCAGCACGTTGCCTGCCGCGACCGGAACTTACTTGGCATGGTAGGCGATCTGCTTGGAGCATATGGGACAGGAATAAAAAACCTCCTGATAATTACAGGTGACCCTCCCAAAATGGGGACTTATCCTGACGCAACTGCCGTATTTGATGTCGACTCCATCGGATTGACAAATGTAGTTTTCAGTTTAAACTGCGGTAAAGACCTGGGAGAAAACCCTTTAAAAGAACCCACCGGCTTTTTTATCGGCGTGGGCGCCAATCCCGGGGCAGTCAACCTTGATTATGAAATAAGCCGCTTTGAATGGAAAGTAAAGGCCGGAGCCCAATTTGCTGTCACCCAACCTGTCTTTGATATCGAGATGTTCCACAATTTTATGAAACGGATCGAACCTGTAAAAATACCAATAATCGCCGGCATATGGCCGCTGTACAGTATTCAAAACGCTGAATTTTTAAACAATGAAGTCGCTGGGGCGCACGTTCCCCAGGCGATCATAGATCGTATGCGGGCTACCAAGAGTAAGAACGAAGCACGGTCATTAGGCATTCAGATAGCCCGTGAAATATTAGCAGAGTTAAAACCATATATAGCTGGGGCTCAGGTATCAATGCCCTTTGGAAAGATAGACATACCGCTTAAAGTACTGAAAGACATACTCTAAAGAATGCTAAAAATATTAAGCATCCCGCTTACAATCTTGGCATACTCCCTTCTTTCAACAGGATTTGTTCTTATGAAAAAGGGAATCAGCTGGATCGGCTATAAAGGGAAAAAAGACAAAACATATTTCAGATATCTATTTACCTGGATCGCAGGTTTTTTACTCATAAATATATATATCGTTCCCAATACAATTGCCCTGAAAGCCCTTGACCCCCATATTGTCTCTGCCATGGCCGGATGGGGAGTCATAGTTTTAGTGTTTCTTTCAAAAATCTTTTTGGAAGAAAAACTCTTCCGCTCAGATTATTATTTTACTCTATTGATCTTCATATCCATAGTTATTCTGAATGTTTTCGAATATCAAGAGACCGGGGAAAGTTTTAACCCAGCATTTTTGATAATCTCAGCTTCCCTGCCTTTTTTGCTATTTATTCCGGCTTTTATGAAAACTTTCAGCAAAAAAACAAGAACTCTTCTCTTCGCTGCTATTTCCGGAATCAGCACAGGCATGATAATCGTCACCTTAAAAGTCGTGGTTTCTGACTCGGGATTTTTCATTAGGGAATATTTTTCTTCGCTCTACTTCTACTTGTATCTTCTCTTCTCGATCACTGCTTTTTTAAGCCTGCAGATAGCCTATAAGATGGGATTGATGATGATCATAGGGCCGGTTCAATATTCCGCTGCCATAATCTATCCAACGCTCTGTTCTTTTCTCATATTCGGCAATCATATCCATCTTGTTCAGCCTTTTGCTATCACCGCAGTAATTTTTTCAGTAACAACAATCCTAAAAAAACATAAGTAAACTAATACTAGCTGCTGAAACACCATCATTTCCGCTATTAAAATAACTCCACTTCACAAAGCTACTGAAGTAAAAATTGAAAGAATTTATTTAATTTGCAACAGTAAGAGTAAATAATTTTTCAGATTTAAGAGAAAGCACCCCCAAATCCGTGATGGCTTATCTTTATTCTGAAAAAGAAAACATTGGGGGAATGGATTAAGCGACAATATACCGGATGAATATGAGCGTATAGCTGCGCTCCATTCAGCCATAGCTTCAGATTCACCTTGAAAGTTTGTATATGCTTTCTCTCTCTTTCAAGGAAATAAATATTTTTACGATTTGAGAATATTGTTTAATCGAAAGCGTCATTTATGATATGATAGAGAAAACTTTGATGCTTAGGAAAATAAATATCTCAAAAAATTTTCATCTTAACAATCATGCTGTAGTTTACAATGGGAACTGTCTAGATTTACTAAAGGAAATCCCAGACGGTTCAATACAGCTTATAGTAACTTCACCGCCTTATAATATTGGGAAAGAATATGAAAAAAAACTAAAATTGAAAAACTATCTTGCGCAGCAAACAAGAATCATAAAAGAATGTACAAGAACTCTATCTAGAAGCGGGAGTATTTGCTGGCAAGTTGGGAATTATGTTGACAAGGGATCAATCATACCTCTTGATACTGTTCTGTATCCAATTTTCCAGAATTTTGGCCTAAAAATGCGTAACCGCATTATTTGGCACTTTGAACACGGATTGCACTGTTCGAAAAGATTTTCTGGGCGATACGAAACAATAATTTGGTTTACAAAATCAAATGATTATGTTTTTAATCTTGATCCAGTCCGTATACCTCAAAAATATCCAGGAAAAAAACATTTTAAAGGCCCTAAAGCTGGTCAGTACTCATGTAATCCATTAGGTAAAAATCCAGGAGATATTTGGGTAATTCCAAACGTAAAGAGTAATCATGTTGAAAAAACAGAACATCCTTGCCAATTCCCAGTAGAATTAATTGAACGATTAGTACTTTCTATGTCCAATGAGGATGATTGGGTATTAGATCCTTTTCTTGGGGTAGGGACGTCAATAATTGCAGCAATTCGACATGGCCGTCGCGGTGTTGGTGCAGAAACAGTAACAAAGTATGTTGACATCGCTAAAAATCGAATTCAGCAGGAGGTCAACGGCACTTTGAGGACCCGCCCCATGAATAAGCCAGTATATAATCCAAGTCAAGCTGGAAAGCACATAACGACAGCACCTTGGGATAAAAAAATAGCTGCCGTGCAACAGACTCTATTAAAACAGGAAGAAGTGAAGTCTGCAACAAAATGAAACTTATTGAAATATATTCTCATTTGAATGGCCTTGAATTTCTAAAGGTACACAAACCACAGCTATGGAAAGAGATCAGGCAAGTAATAAGCAATGTCGATGCAAAATCCTGTAAAACAAAGGTATCAAAGGAAAAAGGTATGAAGGGAACGATCCTTTACAGTCCAATTTGCATGAATACTTACTTCAAGCGTCTTTTGGCTAATAACGGATGGAAAGAAAGTCGAGTTAGCTATTGGGTTACCAGAAATGAAAAGCTTGTTAGAAAAACCCTTTCAATGAATCCCAAAGAACAAAAGAAGGTAATTGAAGCAAGCGGAGAAAAAGCAATTTACAGTTATAATCAAACAGATTTTGTGAAAGAGCGTGTTGCTATTGAAGTTCAGTTCGGAAAGTATTCATTTGTTGCCTATGATCTCTTTGTGAAACATCTCGCCTTTTACGTTGGCGATTTCATTGATTTAGGTATTGAAATTCTTCCAATGAAAGAACTCCAGTCTCAAATGAGTTCCGGAGTTCCTTATTTCGAAGGTGAATTCTATAACATCATCCGGCAAGGCAGGGGAGTACCAGCTGTCCCATTGATTATCCTTGGAATCTTGCCCTAAAAATCAAGCTTCATCTCCAATTTTTTCTAACTTTATTCGCTTAAAACCATATTTTTTAGCAACCGTTTTTCCCAAGGCAATCTGGAAAAAGAATCAGGTTAATTGATTAAGAAAACCGTGAGCAAGGATGAGCGGGCATGGTTCCTCGAGAGAATCTCGAGGGGAGCGAAGATTGTATCCGAAAACTAATAATGCATTGACGAAAGATATCCTCCCAATATATTATTATGCGATGGTAAAAAATATCGGGTTTAACAATGAACAGTATTTAGAGGAACAGACTTCCTGCATTCTCGAGAGATTCATGCTTTACAATAATAAGCTCTACCTTGAGTTCGGTGGAAAATTGCTTTTCGATTATCATGCAGCCAGAGTCCTTCCCGGCTACGACCCGAATGTCAAGATCAGGCTGCTTCAGAAGCTCAAAGATAAAGCAGCGATCCTACTATGTATCTATGCCGGGGACATCGAAAGGAAAAAGCTGAGGGCAGATTTTGGAATAACCTATGATGTCGATGCTCTCAAAATGATCGACGAGATAAAAGAATATGGTCTTCAAATTTTAGGCATAGTTATTACCCGGTTCAACAATCAACCGGTAGTCAGGCTCTTTAAAAATAAATTAGAAAGGCAGGGGATTAAAGTTTATACCCATCAATTCACAAAAGGCTATCCCACAGATATAGACTTGATCGTTAGTAAGGAAGGGTATGGAGCGAATGAGTATATTCCTTCGGATAAGCCGCTGATAATCGTAAGCGGGCCCGGCCCGGGCAGCGGTAAACTGGCGACCTGCCTGTCCCAGATGTACCACGATCATAAAAAAGGCATAAAGTCCGGGTACTCAAAATTCGAAACCTTCCCCATCTGGGACCTTCCCTTAAAGCATCCTGTAAATATTGCCTATGAGGCTGCAACAGCGGACCTGGGGGATTTTAACGTAATCGACCCTTTTCATTTGGAAGCATACGGCAAGACTACCATAAACTACAACCGGGATGTGGAAATCTTTCCTGTGCTGGAGAGGATACTGGAAAGGTTAACTTCTTCCAGCTCACCCTATAAATCGCCCACAGATATGGGAGTAAACCGCGCCAGCTGCGGCATCCTGGATGACGAAATAGTAAAGGAAGCTGCCTGCCAGGAAGTGATCCGGCGTTTTTATCGTTACAGCTGCGAATATGCGATGGGCTTTTGTGAGAAAGACACAGTCGAAAGAGCAAAGTTTCTGATGGAAAATCTCAATCTTAAGGCGGAAGACAGGAGAGTTGTCGGGCCGGCAGAACAGGCGGCCAAGGATGCAGAGAAGAAAAAAAAAGGTGACAAGGGAATATTCTGCGGCGCAGCTATTGAATTGAAGGATGGTTCAATCATCAAAGGGAGCAACTCCCCCTTGATGCATGCTGCCTCGAGCCTTGTGCTCAAAGCCATTAAGAAATTGGCCGGAATTCCGAAAAAAATCCCACTGTTATCGAGGAATATCATAGAATCCATCGGCGCAATGAAAAAAGACGTGCTGCATTCAAAAAGCATCAGCCTTGACCTTGAAGAAATTCTGATCAGCTTGAGCATCAGTGCTGCCACAAATCCGGCTGTTCAGGTAGCCCTGAGTAAGTTGAAAGAGCTGCGGGACTGTGAAGTCCATATGACCCACATCCCCACCCCGGGTGATGAGGCAGGGTTGAAAAGACTGGGAGTCAACCTTACAAGCCATCCGAATTTTTCCTCAAAGAACCTATTTTTTGACAGATGATCGCCTTCCATTTTATTGACATGATGACCTCTCTGTGATAGGTTTTTTAAATAAATAAGAACACACCGGAGGACATGAGTAATGATAAAAAAAATAAAAATCACAAGCCTGTTATTCTTAATTATGGCAGTATTTTTTGCATGTTCGCA
>JAUWNW010000185.1 GCA_030612445.1 Candidatus Aminicenantota bacterium | reverse complement strand
CTACTTTAAACGCGTACTGTCAATCACAAATTTGCCAGGTGGAAGGTCTCAGAGCGCGGGAGCCTTATTCTTCAGCAATGAGCATAGTCGCAGGGTCAAGCTTGAGCGGAAGCTCTCCCTGGGGGGGGAAATTACGATTTTTGACCAGGTTTATCCCTATATACTCCCCTTTAAAGCTAAGTGTGAGTAAGACCGCTATCTCATCCAGGAATTTTCTCAGCACTTTGGGAATCCCGTCTTTATCAAATATCGGCTCATTCCCTCTGAGAGAAGCACTAAACCACACTTCAATGTCCATTTTTTCAGCAAATTCCCTGAATTTTCTCAAGTCATCAACTGAAGCCTTGGCAAAATCATAGCCATCTACGATAACAGCCTCAGCCGCAAACTTCCCCTGGGTTATCATAACTTCCAGGCTTTTAAGGACCTGTTCAGTCCGGGCCCCTTCCTGAGAAAAATTCATGATAATCCGGTTCTTTATAATTTCATCATGCACTTCAAGAGCTGATTTAAGTTTCCTTTTTTTAGATATCTCTTTAAAGATATCTTCATACCAGTTGATAATATAATCAACCCGGCTTGCATATGAAACATGGATGACAGGCTTTTTTTGAAACAGCTTGTCAGTAGCAATATGGACAAGGCTGGCTGTTTTACCAACTCCCTTTCGGGAAGCAAGAACACCGATATTTCCCTTTCCCAATCCGCCTTGGATTGATTTCTCCAGGATCCGCAGCGGACTCCTCTTAACCAATTCTTTTTTTACCATTAACTCAAACTCCTCTTATTATCACGATGTTTGAAGTCTTTGTCTTTCTTTATATTCTACTATCAAGTCCTCAGCAATATTTTCCGGGACTCTGGCATGCTTTAAGAACTCCATGGTAAATTCCGCTTTGCCCTGACTCAAAGAACGGAGATTTGTAGCGTATCCGAACATCTCTACAAGGGGGACTTTCGCATCGATCCGGGAAAATTTCCCGTCCTCAACAGAACTTATGATAATACCCCGCCTCTGATTAATACTTGCAAATACACTTCCGGCAAATTCAGTTGGGCTTTCAACCGAGACTTTCATAACAGGCTCTAAGATTCTGGGTTTTGCCTTCCTATAGGCCTGTTTAAAAGCTTCTCTGGCTGCAGTCTGAAATGCCAGGTCTGAAGAATCGACCGCATGAGACTGGCCGTCATTTAAAGTAACCCTGATACCTTCAATAGGAAAACCGATAATTTGGCCCTTTTTAAGCGCAGCCTGGAAGCCCTTATCACAGGAAGGGATGAATTCTGTAGGAATGTGTCCGCCTTTGATCTTATTAACAAATTCGTATCTTTCCTTGCCAAGCGGCTCAATAGATCCCTTTACCCGCGCGAACTGACCGGAGCCACCTGTCTGTTTTTTATGGATGTAATCAAATTCCACCTGCTGGGTGATAGTTTCGCGATATGCTACCTGAGGTTTGCCGGTTTCAACCTCGGCCCTGTATTCACGTTTCATCCGTTCCACATATACATCAAGATGAAGCTCACCCATCCCCTGGATGATAGTCTGGTTAGACTCTGAATCAACATAGGACCGGAAGGTGGGGTCTTCCTTGGTAAACCGGTTCAAGGCCTTTTTCATATTATCTGATGCCTTATTATCCAGCGGTTTTATCGCCAAAGAAATGACGGGCTCAGGCACAAATATGGACGTCATGGAATAATCCAAACCAGGTTCTGTAAATGTATCTCCGGAAGCGCAATCAATGCCAAATAGGGCAACAATCTCTCCGCTTCCGGCGCTATCAATATCTTCCGTGCTTTCTGCATGCATCCGGATAAGCCGGCCCACTCTGAATTTCTTCCGTAAACGGCTGTTAAAAAGTTCATCGCCTTTTTTTATACTTCCCTGGTAGATGCGGATATATGTCAACTGGCCGTAGGGACCGTCCTCCAGTTTAAAGGCAAGAGCAACACTCTCAGCCTCTCCCTCAGATAAAAGCTTTATCTTTTTTTTCTCGTCGCCCAGATCAAGAGCATAATTTTCCACATCGCCGGGATTAGGAAGATAACGGACGACTGCATCCAAGAGCGGCTGAACTCCCTTGTTCCTGTAAGCTGACCCCATAAATACCGGGGTCATCTCCTGAGATATCGTTCCGTTTCTTACAGCCTGGAATATCTGCTCCTCGGTCGGGCGTTCCTCCAGGACAGCTTCCATGAGTTCGTCTGAAAACATGGTAACAGCATCAAGCATCTCCTCGCGCTTTTTCTCAGCTTCAGATCTTAATTCAGGGGGAATATCTTCTATTCTGACGACTTCTCCATCCGGTCCGTCAAAATAGATGGCTTTCATCCTGACAAGGTCAATAACGCCCTTATGACCATCTTCCAGGCCGAGGGGAATCTGCATAAGCACAGCATTATGTCCTAATTTGCTTTTTAAATGCTCTATGACCTTATAGGGATCAGCGCCTACCCGATCACATTTATTAATAAAAGCGATCCGGGGGACATGGTAGCGCTTAAGCTGCCGGTCAACCGTAATGGACTGTGACTGTACTCCCCCGACCGAACACAATACCAAAATCGCCCCATCTAAAACACGCAGGGAACGTTCCACTTCAATCGTGAAGTCAACATGTCCGGGCGTGTCAATAATATTTATGGAATGGTCCTGCCATTTGACATGGGTTGCGGCTGAGGTAATAGTAATGCCCCGTTCTTTTTCCAGCTGCATCGAGTCCATAGTAGCGCCTATACCATCTTTGCCGCGCACTTCATGGGTTTTATGAATCTTTTTGCAGTAAAAGAGAATCCTCTCTGTCAGCGTCGTCTTTCCCGAATCAATGTGCGCACTGATCCCTATATTTCGCATTTTGTCTATATCAGAATTTAGTTCAATCATTCAACTTTATCTCTTTCCTTTAATATGGGATCGACTCTGCTAATTTTTGAGATGAATTAAAGAAGTATGGGATTATACACCAATAGCCCTGCTCTTGGCAATAATTATTGCAGCTTTCATGGCTTAAATATTTTCATATAACTCCAAATATTTATTAGCTGAGCGGCGCCACGAATATTTTTGAACTTGCGCGACTCCTGCTTCTATCAACCCCCCCCTCAATTTATCATCCCCTAAAACATCCCTTATTTTTGCGGCCATGTCTTCAACTGAGTAAGGGTCAAAATAGAGGGCCGCTTCACCGAGAATTTCAGGCATGCAGGCCGCCTCAGATGATACTACCGCCGTCCGGCATTTCATCGCTTCCAAGGGAGACAGTCCAAATCCTTCATATAATGACGGGAAAATAAAGGCGGCTGCGCCGCTGTATAAAGCGATAAATTCCTCCAAATTCAACCAGCCGGGATTGATAATGTTTTTTTGGAGGTCAAGCTCATTAATAAGTGCTTGCAAATGCTTGTATTTTTCGAGGCGGTCGCCTGCCAGGATCAGAAACGGGCATTGCTGGCGCTTTAAGCGGGAAAAGGCCTGGATTAAACGGGCAATATTTTTATGCTCTTTAAAAGCACCGCTATAAAGTATGTATTTATCCGGGACATCGACTTTTTCAAAGACCTCACCCAGAATCGTATCATCAGTAATTTTTTGAAACCGGTCATCCACAGCCCCATAAATAACCTTGATATCCGATCTCTGGGAATAGCCCAGCTGCAGGATATCGTTTTTCGACCATTGGGAGATAGTGACGATGCAGTCCGAACTTTTTAACGCATGCTTGATCATAAAGTTGGCGTAAGTATAAGCCCCGGCCCGCTTCAAATTCGCTTTAAAGTGTAAATGGATCAAATCAGAGATGACAGTAAGCGTTGGTTTTACTTTTACGAACGGCACGACATAGTGGGGGGAATGATAGAGGTCCACCTCTAATTTTCGTAATTTTGCCGGGATTGCCAGATGTTCCCGCAGGGAATATTTCCCGGCTGATTCCCTGATGACTGAAAAATGCCCCGGGAATTTCGGCAGGTTTTTAATATCACCCGGTGCCGCCAAGAGAAAGAACTGATGAGGACTGCTAATTTTGGCAAACTGGTCAATAATATTTCTCAGATATGTCCCTATGCCAAAATCAAAATATTTGCGAGCATCTATACAAATTTTCATGAAAATACCGTACTATTGCTTTAAGAATCGTTTTATTTTAAGCAGTTTCAAATAAATCAGCAATCCTAAATTTGAGAAAAATCCATTATGCTTCCGGTAATAATAGCGCTGACTTTGGCGATATTGTTGGGCAATTCTCTCTGGTCGCCTTCCATAAGTCAAGCCTCGTTGGTGAATAATTTCAGTTTCAGGAAAATAGACAACTCGCAATCCTGCCTCATGCACCCGCTTACACAGGTCGGCATCTTCAA
>JAUWNW010000021.1 GCA_030612445.1 Candidatus Aminicenantota bacterium | reverse complement strand
GATTTTTAATATTTCTTTTTGCCACTATGGCAGAGTCAGAAAGAGTGCCATTTGATCTTCCTGAAGGCGAATCCGAGATTGTAGGGTTTTTTACTGAATATGGTGGCATGAAATGGGGAATGTATATGTTTACGGATTTTATGAAAGTCCTCATAATATCATGCTTGCTAACAACCCTTTTCTTTGGGGGATACCAGGTACCTTGGCTGTATGCGGATGGGTTTCGTTTTCCCTGGGGAGGAGAATGGCTGCTGCCGCATGGGATTGTTGTTCTTTTCCAGGTCCTCATGTTTAATATCAAGGTGTTTTTCTTCTGTTGGCTGCAGATACTGCTGCGGTGGACCTATCCGCGTTTCCGTTACGATCAACTCATGGATTTCGGCTGGAAATTGCTCATACCTTTAAGCTTGATAAATATTGTGGCTACAGCGATTATAATGAGTATATTATAAAATGTTAAAACAACTGGGTTATTTTATTGAGATCATCCGGGGAGGCATAATCACGACCCGTCATTTTATCGTGAATATGTTTTTTCATATCTTAAATCTATTTCATATCAAGACAAAGAGAAAAGGGGCAGTTACTATCCAGTATCCTGAAGTAAGGCAGAAAATTGCAGAAAGACACCGAAGTTTACATCGCTTGATGAAGAGAGAAGACGGTAAACCTCGATGTGTAGCCTGCATGTTGTGTGCTACAGTATGTCCTTCAGAATGCATCTTTATTGAAGCAGAGGAAGACCCGGATCCTGAGATACAGAAATATCCTGCCAAGTTTATCATCGATATCAGCCGGTGCTGTTTTTGCGGTTTTTGTGTAGAGGCTTGTCCGGAAGATGCCCTGCGTATGGATACGGATGAGATCGAACTTGCTGATTATAACCGGGATAACTTTGTTTACAACCTAGAGAAACTTCTTAGATGAGTCTTAACCATCTATTTTTAGGAAAATTCAAAATCTATGGACTAAGGGACGGTTTTTTCTATCTTGATGGTGGGGCTATGTTTGGAGTGGTTCCCAAGGTCTTGTGGCAGAAAAAGTATCCTGCAGATAAAGAAAACCGGATAAAACTGGGTTTGAATTCCTTGCTTATTGATACCGGCCGGAGCCTGGTTCTGGTTGAAACAGGAACGGGAGCGGATTTAAAACAAAAAATGGTTGAGTATTATTTTCTGGAGAGAGAGCCGGGATTGATTGATGCGCTCGGAAATGTGGGAGTCTGTGTAGATGACATAGATTATGTAATAAACACTCACCTACATTTTGACCACTGCGGCGGGAATACAGTGAAAAAAGAATCCGGTGAGTTTGTGCCCGTGTATTCCCAGGCAAAATATATTATCCAGAAAGTTGAGTGGAAAAATGCTTTAAATCCTTCTGCCAGGGATAAGCCAAGTTATTTGTCGCAGTGTTTTGAGCCCTTAAAAGAAAATGGATTATTGCAACTTGAGGAAGGAATATCAGAAGTGACAAAAGGAGTGGAAGTAATCCCTGTTTCCGGACATACAGCTGGCCATCAATGTGTAAAGATATATGCGGAAGACCAGGTGATATTTTTTCTAGGGGATTTAATCCCGACATCGGCCCACATAAATCTGCCTTATATTATGAGTTATGACCTTTATCCGACAGAGACACTTAAGAATAAAGATATATATTTAAAACAGGCTGTAGAGGAAGAATGGATTATTGCTTTAAATCATGACCCCGATTATTTCTTCGGCAAGGTAGTCATGAAAAATGGCAAATATAATTTTATTCCCCTGTAATAAAGCTGAAGTTAGGGATTAATCTCGCTTCAAATTTTTAACGCCATTCTTCTTCATTTTTCTCGGCGTCTGCGTAACTCCCCCCGCCCGTGGGTCAGACATACTCGACGCCCGGCTTTGCCGGGTTCCCTCGAAAAGCCTCATAAGAAGGCTAAATCTTCAATGTTGCTTAATCCCTAACTTCAACTTTATCTGATACCTTCTAAATTATTAAACCAGGTATCCATTATTATGATGGGCTTAAAAATCAATTATTGAAATAATATAGCTTTTACTTTAATCTAGTTGGTTATGAAAAAATGGATAAAATTAACTTTTCTTTTCTTGATCTCCATCTTAATGATTAATTTTGGTCTTTTTGCTGAACAGGAAGGTGATAAAAAGGAAAAAAAGCTGGAATACTCTTCTGAAACCAGTTTTTCCCTGGTTCTTGTAAAGGGAAATAATGAAAATATCTCTTACAGTTTTGATACCAAACAGAGTCTTGCCCTTAGAAAGAATAAGCTGGAATTTAAAGGCAGGTTCATCAAGGCAAAATCAAATGGAATAAAAACTTCGGAAATATATAATTCACAGGTAAAATATGACTACCAGATAAAATCCTTTGTTTATCTGCTCGGATTTGTAAGGTACGAACGTAATAAATTAGCCGGATATAATTACCGCCTTGCCCTATCAGGGGGAGGAGGGGCTACCTGGTTGAATAATAAAAAAGCGGTTCTATCTTCTGAGATCGCTTTAGGATGGAACAATGAAGAAAACAGCAATCAGGTGATAATGAATAATGTTAATGGCTCATCATCAGTGTGGGAAAAGACCATCAAATCTTCGTTTGTTTCTTTTATTATTACTAATAAATTGGACCTGACCCTATCAAAAACAGCCCGGTGTTCCTTTCGGGAGACGATCTTTATAAATCTCGAAGAATCCAATGACTACAGAATGAATTCGTCTGCTTCCATTTATGCTGCTATTACTCCGAGCTTAGCTTTAAAAACAAGTATTGAGATAATCTATTCCCACCAGCCTGTTCCGGGTTTTAAAAACACTGATTCCTTTCTCCTCACCTCATTAGTTATAAAGCTTTGATTAAAATAATTTTTTACTATATCCTTATCCTATGAAAATAAAGTTTCTGGGAGCTGCTCGGCAGGTTACGGGTTCATGCTATTTCTTGGAAGCCGGGGAGCTTTGTATCCTCATAGACTGCGGAATGTACCAGGAGCGTGAGTATAGAAAAAGAAACTGGGCTCCCTTCCAGATCGATCCGCAGAAGATCGACTATATTATCCTAACTCATAGCCATCTGGACCATGTGGGGCTTATCCCAAAACTTGTAAGAGATGGTTTTTCCGGGCAGATACTGGCTACTTCAGCTTCGATCGACCTGCTTAAAATTGTTTTGCTGGATTCAGCCAAAATTCAGGAAGAAGATGCTGCTTATAAGAAAAAACGTCATAAACGAGAAGGAAGAAAAGGTCCTTATCCTGAAGTGCCTCTCTATACAGTTGAAGATGCCAAAGCATCGTTGCCCTTGTTTAAAGCTGTTTCTTATGACACTCCGATTTCTCTCGATAATCAGGTTACGGTTAAGTTTTTTGATGCCGGCCATATCCTTGGCTCTGCAATGATTGAGATAGAAGTATCTGAAAAGGGGATATCCCAAAAAATTATATTTTCCGGTGATATCGGACAGTGGGATAAACCCCTAGTTCGGGACCCTTCCGTTTTTTCACGCTCAGACTTTGTGGTAATGGAGTCGACTTATGGAGACCGGAATCATGGGGATCCGGAAGATATTGATATATTGTTTAGTAAAATCATCAATAGTACTATCGCTAAAGGAGGGAATATTATTATACCGACCTTTGCGATAGAACGTGCTCAGGAATTGATGTATCATCTCAGTAGGTTGGTCAGGGAGAATGCCATACCTTTTATTAAAATATTTCTTGACAGCCCCATGGCAGTCGGAGTGACAGATGTGTTCCGGAAACACAAAGAATGTCTGGATGATGAGACCATAAAACTTTTTCAGGTGAATGAATCTCCTTTTTATTTTCCCGGAATGAAGCTGGTCAGAACTGTAGCTGAATCCAAGGCCATTAACACTTTAAAAGAACCTGTAATTGTGCTTGCCGGTTCCGGGATGTGTACAGGGGGAAGGATAAAACACCACCTGGCCCAGAATGTGTCCCGGCCGGAGTCGACTTTGCTTTTTGTCGGATTCCAGGCATCAGGTACCTTGGGCAGACTGATTGTAAATGGCATGGAAAAAGTAAGGATCCATGGGAAATATTACAATTTTAGAGCTAAAGTTGAACAGATTCATGGCTTTTCCGCCCATGCAGACAGAAAAGCTTTGCTCAGGTGGCTCGGACATTTTGAAGCTCCCCCTGAAAAACTATTTGTAACCCATGGGGAAGAAAAGTCAGCCTTAAGCCTGGCAGATGCTGTAAAAAAGAAAAAAGGATGGAAGGTAAGTGTTCCGAAGTATTTGGATGAATTTGAGCTTATAAAATAAATTTTAAAGAAGGGAGAAATGAATGTGAAGAAATATTTTGGGGAAGATATCCCACGTCGGAAATTTATGCAGATGAGCCTCAAAGGAGGAGTAGCCATGGCTGCGACTCCTTCACTTATGATGCATCTGCTTTCATGTAAGGGAAAAGAGAAACTAGGTGCTGCTTTAAACCTTGACCCTGCACTCATGAACAAGACTATCAGGAAAGCTATGGAGAAGGGCGGAGAGTTTGCTGATGTATATTTTGAAAACCGGATCTCCAGGAATATTTTAATGGAGGAATCTAAGTTCAAAAGTGCAGTCTTTGGGATCAGCCAGGGAGCAGGGGTTCGGGTCATTTCAGGTGATAAGACCGGTTTCGCTTACACTGATGAAATATCGGAAGAAAAACTGCTTAAAGCTGCAGAAGTAGCCTCTTATATCGCAAAAGGTTCAAAAGCTATCCAGCCTATAGATGTCAAATCTGAAAGCCGGCCGTCATTCATCTCTGTTCAAGTTCCGCTGGGAGAGGTGGCGGATAAAAAACGTTTGGATGTAATGCAAAGAGCCAACCAAGCGGCTCTTGACTATGATCCCCGTATCAAGATGGCATCTATAAGCTATTATGATGAAGTGAGGGGAAGGACTATTGCTAACAGTGAAGGTCTGCTTCTTAGTGATGAACTCCCGCTTATGTTTTTTATCGTTAATACTCTTGGTGTAGGTAAAAATACACGGCATATGGGAAGAGAAAGATTAAGCAAACATATGGGGTTTGAGATGTTTGCTAAATATCCACCTGAAGATGTCGCCCGCACCTGTGCTCGTGAATCAATAGCAATGCTTGAGGCAGAAGATTGTCCTGCAGGAAAAATGGATATTGTTATGCAGAATGGATGGGGTGGCGTACTTGTGCATGAAGCAGTGGGCCATCCTCTTGAAGCAGATAATATTGCTAAGGAAGTGGGCGTGTTTACCGGAAAACTGGGGCAGAAAGTTGCAAGTGAAGTTTTTACCATGGTTGACGATGGCAGCCTCAAGAATATGCGTGGTACCATAGATTTTGATGATGAGGGCACTCAGATGAAACGTAATGTCCTTATTAAAGAGGGAGTGCTTCAAAAATATATGACGGACATCCTTTCAGCCAAGCAGATCGACATGGAACGAACCGGGAATGGTCGTCGTGAGAGTTTCCGCTATATCCCGATTCCGCGCATGACAAACACATTTATTGAAAAAGGAAAAGATAATCCTAAGGATATTCTGGCATCCACAAAGAAAGGAATTTATGTGCAGAGCCTTAGCGGAGGAAGTGTTAACCCGACCACAGGAGTATTTAATTTTACCTGCCGGGAGGCTTACCTGATAGAAAATGGAAAAAAGACTGCTCCGGTCAAAGGAGCCACGCTTATCGGGAATTGTCTCGATATAATCTCTAATGTGGATGCTGTCGGAGATGACCTGGCCTTTGGCCCGGGGATTTGTGGAAAAGGCCAGGCTGCTGAGGTTTCAGCAGGACAGCCGACTGTAAGGATCCGTGGCATTAATGTTGGCGGAAGCAGGGCAAGGAGTTGATTATGGATTACAAAGTATTAGCAGAAAGATTAGTAAAAAAGTGTTTAGACAAAGGTGCAGACGCTGCCGAAGTTTTCATCCAAACAGGCCGTAATCTAAGTATTGAAGTCCGTAATGGAGAAGTGGAGACTGTGGAGGAGGCAGCTTCCCATGGAGCTGGTTTCAGAGTATTTCAGAATGGGAGGTTGGCGTTTTCCCACTGTAATGATTTCTCGGAATCTTCTCTGGAAAATGCGGTCAAAAGTGCGGTTAGATTTACTGGGAATACAACTCCTGATGAAAACAATAAACTGCCGGATAATAAGGAAATAACTGAAGTAGGCCCTCTTTTTGATCCGGAGATAAACCGGGTGTCGCTGGATAGAAAGATAACAATGGCTAAAGAAGTGGAAAATGCCGCTATGAGGGACCAGAGGATCACAAAAAGTGCAGGCGCTGTATTCAGCGAGGGAGAGGGGGAAATATTTCTGGCAAACTCAAACGGGCTTTCAAAAAGTTATAAAGAATCCGCCTGTACGCTCGGTGTTTCTGTTGTAGCTGAGAAAGGAGAGCAGAAATCTTCCGGAGGAGAATATTGTTCCCGTCGATTTTTTTCCGATCTAAAAGCAATTAAAGAAATAGCAGGAAAAGCGGCTAAAGATGCTTATGATATGCTCGATTCCCAAATGGTCAAGACTCAGAAGGCTGCTGTTATATTTGACCCGGATACAGCCCGTTCTATCTTAGGAGGAATACTAGCGGCAGTTAATGGAGAATGTGTGCTTCAGGGAGCCAGCTTTCTTGCTCAAAAAATGAACAAGAAGATAATAGCGGATAAAATAACAATAATAGATGATGGAACTATACCCAAAGGACTTGGAACAGCTCCATTTGACGGAGAAGGAGTTCCTACTCAAAAAAGAATTATTGTAGACAAAGGCGTTCTAAAGGAATTTATGTACAATACGATCGTTGCCAGTCGAGCAGGCGTTAAAAGTACTGGTAATGCCTCCCGCAGAGGATTTCGAAGCCTTCCAGGCATTGGAGCGCATAGTTTTTATATTGCAGCTGGAGAAACGCCTCCGGAAGAGATCATAAAAGCCACCCATAATGGTTTACTGCTTAAAGGTGTAACAGGATATGGAATAAACCCGGTAAATGGAAATTTCAGTGGAGGTGTTTCCGGCTTTTGGATAGAAAACGGTAAAGTGGTTTTCCCTGTCAAAGGACTGACCATTGCTGGAACAGCAGAGGAAATGCTCATAGGAATCGATATGCTTGGCAATGATCTTGACCTTAACCGCTCATTTACAGCCCCTACTATACGTATTAAAGAAATGCAGATAGGCGGAGAATAGCAGAAATGGGATCAGGCCTTTAAAACTTGAATAACCTCTAAAAAAGTTGGCCGAATTATAAAGGTTCTATGGCCAAAATGAAATTATGATTAAGAATAAAGAGCAAAGAGATACGTCCTAAATTAAGGCATAGAGAAAAATGCAAAAAATAAGAATAACAACTTCAATCCTTTTTCTAGTGGCAATTCTCCTGATATCAGGTTGTGTCCCCAAAGAAAAAGCTTCTATTGCGGAATCGCAGGAAATAATTAAGACATATCCTTTTGGTGATCCGGACCCAGTGCCTATCTTAATCCGATCGAGTTTGTGGGGAAAAGGAGCGCGGCTTTACCCCTACTCATTTATAGACGAATTCAGCAAAACATCAGAAAGTAAAGAATGGAAGGTCATATGTCTGGAAAATCCTTATATATCGGTATCGGTTCTTCCGGAAGTGGGAGGGAAAATATGGGGGGCTCTGGAAAAATCGACAGGACGTGAATTTATATATAAAAATCATGTTTTAAAATTCCGGGAGATCGCCCTAAGGGGGCCTTGGACATCGGGTGGAATAGAATTTAATTTTGGGATCGTGGGACACACTCCCGCTGGAGCTCATCCAGTTGATTATATATATAGAAAAAATCCTGACGGAAGTGTGAGCTGTATTGTAGGAAATATGGACCTCCCTTCACGCTCCCGCTGGAGTGTCTGTATTACTGTCCCCAGG
Source organism: Candidatus Aminicenantota bacterium (assembly GCA_030612445.1). Lineage (GTDB taxonomy): Bacteria > Acidobacteriota > Aminicenantia > Aminicenantales > Aminicenantaceae > JAUVXM01. The sequence goes on along the minus strand of JAUWNW010000021.1, from coordinate 22,569 downwards.
GACAAGGCTTTTTTCGAAACTCGGTCTTTTTGGTACAATCCTTCTCCCTTGCACCAGTCTTATTATGCTTGGATGAATGCAGCTATAAGAACTGGAGATGATCTTCAGTATATTTTTCCTGGCCGCTACCATATTGCCCATAATTTTTCCGTACCACTAAGGCCATGGCCGATTGATAAAAACGGTCGTGACCTCTCCTGGTATAAGAATAATGATTTTGGCTCTTACAAAAGCTATTTTACGGTAGGAGAGTATGAGAATTTTTTTGGCGGGTACTGGCACAAGCTTGGATTCGGATTCGGTCACTGGGCCCGTTATGATGACGTGCCCGGACATAAGACCTGGATCTGGGGTCAGTCCCGACAGGGGATGATCTGGGAAGATCTTTTGACAGATACTGATGGCCAGTACAGTGAACCCCAGGCCGGACGGTATTTAAACCAAAATGACCATGCTTTGTTCACACCTTACTCAGCCGATAATTGGAAAGAGATCTGGTTTCCCTATAAAGATACAGGCCCGATGGTTGCTGCCTCTCCTGTGGGAGTGTTGAATGTTATCCGGGAGGACAATTCCTTAACTGTTAATCTGTGCCCGCTTTCCAGTATAGATGATGACCTAGTTGTAATCGAAGCAGGAAAAGAAGTTTTTCGTGAGCATCTTACTCTCAGTCCCATGGAGGTACTATCCAGGGAACTTGACTTATCGGTCAAGCCAGGAAGTTATGAAGTTCGTATTTCCAACAGGCTTGTTTATAATGATGATTCTGAGGCTAATGACCTGCACCGTCCGCTTAAATTCCATAGCTTTATAGAAAATACCACAGAAGAGCTTTTTCTCTCCGCTAACCGCTTTGAAAAAGAAAGGAATTATTATCTGGCCTTGGAAAAATATCTGGAAGTCTTGGAAAAAGAACCTTTACATACTCGGGCTCTATGCCGGACATCTGAACTTTATTTCCGCCGGGGAGAATACAGGCGAGCTTTGGATCATGTAAATAAAGCTCTGAATAATGTCATGTATGACCCGGAAGCTAATTACATTTATGGGATTATCTCCCGTCGGTTGGGAAATCTCATCGATGCCAAAGAGACCCTAGGCTGGGCAGCTCGTTCCCTAAAATTCCGCTCCACAGCTTATTGTCAGATGGCTGAAATTTTCATAATAGAGAAAAGGTATGACCTGGCAGAGGAATATTCCCGCCGGGCTCTAAAATACAATGCCTATAATATAAATGCTTATCAGGCTTTGTCGATAGCTTTACGAAAGGCCGGTGATCTTAAACAGGCAGCTGATATTAATGACCGGATTCTACAGTTAGAGCCACTCAATCACCTTTCCCGTTATGAGAGCTATCAATTGACTCAGAAAAAACAAGAATTGGAAAGATTCCAATCCTTTATCCGCAATGAGCTCCCACATGAAAATTATCTTGAGATGTCTTTATATTATTATAACCTTGGTCTGAATCCAGAAGCAGTCCAATTGCTCGAGCATGCTCCGGAATATCCTTCCATATATTACTGGCTGGCTTATATTTTAAAAGATGAAGCACCGCAAAAATCTCGCTCGTGGCTTCAAAAAGCCAACAGTTTATCTCCTGCAATGGTTTTTCCCTTCCGGGAAGAGTCGATCCCAGTGTTTAAATGGGCTGTTTCCAAAACTCCTGAAAATTGGAAGGCCAAGTACTATCTGGCTTTAATATTCTGGAGTAAGGGGTGTGTGAGGGAAGCAGTCAAATTGATAAATGATTGTGAAGAGCCTGATTTTGCCACATTTTATATTGTCAGGGCTTATTTCAACAAAGAAAACAATCCGGAAAAAGCTCTGTCTGATATGCAAAAAGCAGTAGCAGTAAACAGTTCAGACTGGCACAACTGGTATCGCCTGATTGAGTTTCTTAACAATAGGAAGAGGGTAGATAAGGCATTAACTACTGCAAAAAAAGCTGTAAACAAATTTCCTCATAATACTTCCATTCAGATAGAAAATGTTCGGGCTTTACTGAACACTCAACAGTACAGTACTGCTGCGGAGATATTGGAAGGTATGGTCGCCCTTCCCTCTGAAGGCGCTACTGGGGTGCATAGTCTTTTTGTTGACTGCCATATTAAATTTGCCCTTCAGTATTTTGAGAGGAAAGATTATCTAAAAGCGATAGAGCATCTTAAAAAATCAGAGAAATACCCGGAAAACCTGGGGACAGGAAAGCCTTACGACCCTGATTTCAGGCTCCAAGAATATATTAGAGCTTATTGTTATAAGAAAATGGGAGATGACGAAAAGGCTGAACATCTGCGGAAATCTATCTATGATTACACCTTGAAAATGTGGCCTGATAAAAGGGAATATCCCTATATCGGGGGATTAATGCTCCAAAAATATGGCGATTCAAAAAAGGCACGTTTGCTTTTAAGGGAAAATAAACCTGAGCAGGTATTATCAGCTTTAAAATAACAAGAGAGGCTAGGGGATGTTAAAGAAAATAATTTATACTCTGATAGTTTTAAATTTTTGTTTCGCAGTAGTATTTGCTGATTCCCAAGATATGCCCTATGGAATCGGTTCCTGGGATGCAGAAAATATGGGAAACCATCGTGCTATAGTCTATGTAGATGAAAAAGCAGAGGCAGTAAAGGTTCACATTCCCTGGCGGAGGAGGGATATGTTTCCGGAAAGTAAAGACATCATTATTATTGACGCTTCCACTGGCGCAAAAATAAAAAATATTATTCGTGTCGAGGTTAACCGTGAATACGGAGATCTGGTTTTTCAGCCGCATACTGTACCGGGTAATTATTATGTTTATTATTTGATAAATAAAATGCAAGGAAGAAGCAATTATCCAACTGTGATTTATCCTAAAGTAGAGCAAACTGCAGAGAAGGGTTGGTTAAAACGTAACAGCCTTGCCTCTGATCTCCCCTATGGAAAGGTTAAGGAATTCCAATCTATCGATAAATTAAATAGTTTTTACCCCATGGAAATCATTGCTGCTCAGGATGAAGTCAAGGAAATTTTGCTACAGCATAAGGATTCTGCTTATCTGTTATTTCCCGAAGATCGGAGATTCCCAATTCGTATGATGGATGACCTGCCTTTTAGATGGATCAAGAAAGGCCCGCAGAAAACATTCAAGGGAAAAGCCGCCAGAGGTGAATATTTTGCCTTTCAGATCGGATTATTTGCCTGCCGTCAAGCTGTCAAGGATTTAGATGTAAATTTTTACCCTTTAAAAGATATTGCTCACGGAGAGACTATTGAAGCTGCTGCTTTCTCCAGTTTCAATACGGAAGGAACTGACTGGAAGGGCAGAAGATTTAAAAAAATCTGCCAAGTTCCTAAAGGGAAAATCCAGCCTTTATGGTGCGGGGTTCAGGTGCCCCTAGATATTTCTTCTGGTCAATACGAAGGGCTGATAGCAGTTGTTCCTGAGGGCTTATCTGCAACAAAGATCAAAATGATCCTAGAAGTTTCAGATGAGATCCTTATGGATAAGGGAGACAGCGAGCCCTGGCGTCATTCCCGTCTGCGCTGGCTAAATTCGTTAACTGCTTTTGATGATGGTATTGTTTCGCCTTATATTCCGGTCAAAGTCGAAGCTTCTTCAATATCATGCCTGGGGCGAAAAGTTAGATTTAATAAGATGGGTTTTCCTGATAGTATTATCAGCTATTTCACCCCTGAAATGACCTCTATCGGGAAAAAAGGGAAGGAGCTGTTATCATCTCCGGTAAAATTGATAGTTGAAGATAAAAGTGGAAGAACAATCCTTTTTAACAGTAATGGGGTAAAAATCAAAAAAAAAGCGGAAGGAGTTGCAGTTTGGGAATCACATCAAACAGCTGGAAAAATCAAGATTGATCTAAATGCCCGCATGGAATTTGATGGGTACCTTAATTTTATTGTAAAAGTGACTACTTCAGAGACAACAGAAGTAAAGGATATCCGGCTTGAAATTCCCCTTAATAAAGAGGTGGCAAAATATATGATGGGTATGGGAGTCAAAGGGGGATTCCGCCCGGATGAACTTCTTTGGAAGTGGGAACAAAAGCATAATCAAGATTCTGCCTGGCTCGGTGATGTAAATGCAGGCCTGCAGTGCAGTTTTCGGGATGAAAACTATTCTCGTCCTTTAAATACCAATTTTTATCTGCTCAAACCGCTGGTTTTACCTAAATCCTGGTGGAATCAGGGAAAAGGCGGCTGTGATATTATTGAAAAGCAAAAAAACACTGTGTTGATATCTACTTACAGCGGAAATAGAGTGATCCAACCGGGAGAGGAGTTATTTTACAATTTCAGTCTACTGATAACCCCATTTAGACCTCTTGACACTATCGCCCATTGGAATACCCGTTATTATCACAGCTTTGAACCAGTGGAGGAAATTGCTGCCACCGGAGCAAATACTATAAACATACATCATGCCAACGAGATTAATCCTTATATAAATTATCCTTTTCTGAGACCGGAAAAGATGAAAGCTTATATTGACAAAGCCCATGCCAGGGATATGAAAGTCAAGATTTATTATACAGTACGCGAGCTATCCAACCGGGCCCCGGAACTTTTTGCTTTGCGCAGTTTGGGCGACGAGATATTTTTCCCCGGGGAAGGCGGTGGTTTTTCCTGGCTTCAGGAGCACTTAGGGGGAAATTATATTGCTGCCTGGTTTGTCCCCAAGTTGAAAGATGCTGCAATTATAAACAGCGGAGTTTCACGCTGGCATAATTATTATGTGGAAGGCCTGAGCTGGCTTGTGGAAAATGTGGGAATAGACGGCCTTTACATCGATGATGTAGCTTTTGACAGGACTACAATGAAAAGAGTAAGAAAAGTACTGAATCGAAAAGGGAAAAAGTCTCTTATTGACCTTCATTCAGCCAATCAATTTAATGTGAGAGATGGATATGCAAACTCAGCTAATCTTTACTTAGAACATTTTCCCTATATAGACAGGCTCTGGTTTGGGGAATATTTTGATTATGACTCAAAGCCGGATTTCTGGATGATTGAGGTTTCAGGTATTCCTTTCGGCCTCATGGGCGAGATGCTTCAGGACGGAGGTAATCCCTGGCGGGGAATGCTCTATGGTATGACATCCCGGCTTCCCTGGGCTGGGGATCCTACTGCGATTTGGAAAGTGTGGGATGAGTTTGGCATACAGGATGCTGAAATGGTCGGGTATTGGGCCCCTTCTTGCCCAGTAAAGACTAACAACAGAGATATAAAAGTTACAGCGTATATTAAAAATGATAAAATTATGGTTGCGCTTGCCAGCTGGGCACCTGAGGAGGTTTTGGTTGATTTGAAGATAGATTGGAAGTCTATTGGAATGGATAAAGAGAAGGCCATGATTCATGCTCCGTTTATATCCAATTTTCAGCCGGAGGCGGATTTTAAGCTGGAAGATGCTATTACGGTAAAGCCTGGCAAAGGATGGATTTTTGTAATCCAATAAATTATTAACATGAATGAGTCAAAAGATATCGGGCAGCCTGAAAAAGATTTTATTATTCAGGGATTAGTTAAAAAGCTCTCTGATATTGAAATAAAATTACGGGAAATCGAAAAAAAGTATCATGATTTCCTAAAGCATCTGCCGGTAGGAGTCTATCATTCAACGCCGGACGGAAAGTTGCTTGAAGTGAATAAAAGTCTAGCAAATTTATTAGGCTTTAAAAATGAGGATGAACTCAAAAGTTTGGATGTGAATGATCTGTATGTCGAAAAAAAAGACCGGGACCGGCATCTTAAAAAATTAAATAAATCGCTAACATATTTTAATGAGTTTAAACTAAAAAGAAAAGACGGACAAATTATCTGGGGAAGAGATTACCCCCGGGCTGTAATAGGACTGGATGGGAGAGTTCAATATTATACCGGTATCCTGGTTGACGTCACTGCCCAAAAGAAAGCGGAGGAACAATTAGAGAATGCTTTAAAAAACCTGGAGCTTGCTGATCAGGAAAAACAAAAAATTATCAAATCCTTAGAAAATTTTTCTCTTTTGGATGAGTTGTCAGGGCTATATAACCGCCGGGGGTTTATTGCTTCCGTTCAGGCACAATTACTGCTTGCGGAAGGGAAGAATCTCAGGTTTTACTTTGTATTTATTGATATAGACGATCTTAAAAAGATAAATGACTCATGGGGTCACAAAAAAGGAGATGAGGCGATCTTTTCATTTGCCAAAATTCTTAAGGCATCAATGAGGAAGTCTGATATCAAAGGGCGGTTGGGAGGCGATGAATTTGCGGTTCTGGTGCAGAAAGCGCCAAAATCAGGAGTTAATACCCTGATCTCCCGGCTGCATAAGAACCTCAAGGAATTTAATTCAAAAAAAGAATTTCTTTTTGAACTATCAGCAAGCATTGGGGTTGCTGAATATAATTCAAAGAAACCTTGCTCAATAGATGAACTTATGAGCCGGGCGGATAGATTGATGTATATAAACAAAGAAAGACGGTGTAAAGAATAAATAGGGGAACTGTCCTTGCTTTTAATAGGGTCGTGAAAGGAGTTCAGGAAAGGGAAAACGTCCGGATTTTGTTCTTGCTGACTGCATTATTTTTTTGATCTTAGCAACGACTTCCGGATTATCAGCAGCAAGATTATTAATCTCACCAATATCTTCTTTAAGGTCATATAGTTGGATTGTAGTGTCAGTGTCTATATTTTTTAGACCTGTCCGGATACCTTTCCATCTTCCCATGCGTACGGCCTGCTGGCCACCATAGGAAAGGAATTCCCAATATAAATAAGCATGCTTGTTTTGAACCCCACTTCCTAAAAGAGTAGGAGCAAAGCTTATCCCATCAGAATCAGGGGGAATTGGAGTGTTCGCAATATCACATAATGTCGGCATAACATCCCAGAAAGCAGAAATATGAGCGCTTTCTGTCCCGGGTTCTATGTGGCCTGGCCAGCGTGCTATCAGGGGAATGCGTATTCCTCCCTCGTAAAGCCTTCCTTTTAACTCTCTTAATGGGCCTGCGCTCTTAAAAAATTCATAATCGACTCCACCAGCATAAGTAGGGCCATTGTCACTGGAGAAAATAACAAGAGTGTTTTTATCTAAACTCAATTCTTTTAAAAGAGCCATAATACGGGCGATATCCCTGTCCATCCGGGATATCATCGCTGCATAGGCAGCTCTGGGGGCCGGATGAGGCAGATATCCCTTCTCTCCCAGGTAAGGTGTTTCAGGAAAAGCATCCTCATATTCTTTTAACGAATCCGGGGGGACTTGAAGGGCAACATGAGGCACTGGAGTGGCAAAATAAAGGAAAAATGGATTATCTTTATTGGATTTAATAAAATTCAAGGCTTCTTCAGCCATAAGATCAGGAGAATAATGCTTGGTTGAGTATTGCGCATAGGCCTTAAGATTATTTGGGTCTGCGTTGTCAGGAAATTTTTGGTGAGGCGAAAAATAATCATTGCCTTCTAGTATGAATTTTTTATCGTTTTTCCATAAATGAGTAGGATAATAATTATGCGCTTGACGCTGGCAAAGATATCCAAACCAGTGGTCGAATCCCTGTTTGTTAGGTTCTCCGGTGGACCCAGGACCTCCTAAGCCCCATTTTCCGATTACTGAGGTAGTGTAACCGGTGTTTTGCAGGACTGTCCCGAGTGTGTCAGTGTCTTTCGTTAAAGGCCATTGTCCCTCTATACTGGGGTCTTTCCAGACATCGCCTAATTCTGCCATTTCATCATTGGCCCGGACTTGGGAATGTCCAGTATGTTTTCCAGTCAAAAGCGTGCACCGGGAAGGAGCGCAGACAGGGCTCCCGGAATAATGCTGGGAAAATTTCATTCCTTCAGCAGCCAATCTGTTAATATTGGGAGTCTTGATCTTCTTCTGTCCGTAACATCCTAGCTCGCCGTAGCCTAAGTCATCAGCCAGGATATAAATAATATTCGGTTTTTTAACCGTCCTGCTGCATTTAGATAAAATCCCAGGCGCAGCAATAGAAGCAGTAGCTAATCCTACCGTTTTAATAAATTCCCGCCTTTTTATTTCGCTCTTAAATATATTCATTATTTCTATTCTCTTTTTATATTACATGAAAATAATCAATATGCCAAACAAAGAGGAGATTAGGGAAAAAATAGCAAGAAATGTAGAAATAATTGTTTATGTAATGTATAAATAGTATAGGTATGTTGATTCTTCAAGGAGGCATCAATGAGAAGACCAAGTCTTAAGTTTTTAGCATGTATGAGTATATTTTTATTTAGTTTGAATATGACAGGATTTTCACAGAGCTCAGAGCAGATCGATAAGCTATTTGAGAAACTAGATTGGAGGAATATCGGACCCGCCAATATGGGTGGCAGAACTGTTGATATAGATGTTGTAGAATCAAAACCCTGGATCATTTATGCTGCTATGGGGCCAAGTGGAGTATGGAAATCTGAAAATAACGGCATATCCTGGGACCCGGTTTTTGATAAAGAAAGCACAGTTTCAGTCGGGGATGTTACTATTTGTCAATCTAACCCGGATATAGTGTGGGTCGGTAGTGGTGAAGCTACTACCAGGAATAGTGTCACCATAGGAGACGGGGTTTACAAAACAAATGATGCCGGAAAAACCTGGAAGAATATGGGATTAAAAAATACCCGCCACATCAGTCGTATTGTGATCGATTCTGATAATCCGGATATCGTATATGTCGCGGCTCAGGGACACCTCTGGGGACCCAATGAAGAACGGGGAGTATATAAAACCTCGGATGGCGGTAAAACCTGGCAGAAAGTTCTTTATATAAATAAAAACACAGGAATAGCAGATCTTGCCATTGATCCTTCGGATGGTAAGATCCTCTATGCAGCAGCCTGGGATTATCAGCGTTTTCCCTATTTTTTCTACAGCGGGGGCCCAGGCAGTGGTATTTATAAATCTTTGGATGGGGGAGAAAACTGGGCACGATTGGTCAAAGGACTTCCCGAGGGAGTTTTGGGCCGCATTGGCTTAGCAGTTTCGCGCAGTAACCCTAATGTAGTTTATGCTCTCATCGAGCACAAAGATGGGGGGATTTGGCGCTCAGAGGATAAAGGGGAAAGCTGGAAACGTACTTGTGATAATAAAACTTTTATTACTGTAAATTTCCGGCCTTTTTATTACAGCCAGATTCGCATAGACCCCAGCGATGATAAAGTTGTTTATGTATTTTCAGGGGGAGCCTATGTTTCAAAAAATATGGGGAAAAAGTTTAAGGCGATCTCATCCGGAACTCATTCGGACCATCATGCCCTTTGGATAGACCCGGAGAATCCTAAACATCTGATCGATGGAAATGACGGTGGTATTGATATCACCTATGACAGCGGTAAAAACTGGCATGCTATTAAACACATGGCAGTAGCTGAAGTCTACCAGATAGGATTTGATTTTCAAAAGCCCTACCATGTTTTCTGTGGGCTGCAGGATAATGGAGTATGGGGAGGACCAAGTGCTACTTATGACAGTGCTGGAATTGTAAATGATGATTGGTATGTATTGGATGTTATGGGAGACGGATTTTTTGTAAAACCAGACCCTTCTGACCATAATATTATTTACGGAAATTATCAGATGAACGGTTTAACGAGAGTGGACCAAAGAATCGGGCTGGGGAGAGGTATAAGGCCTGAAGCCTCTATTCATGAACCTGTTTACAGATTTAACTGGAATTCTCCCATCCATATTTCACCTCATGACCCGAAAACAGTATATACGGGCGGAAATTTTTTGTTCAGAACTCATAACGGGGGGCAAAACTGGGAAATCATAAGCCCCGATCTTTCTACCAATGACCCGGAAAAGCAAAAGGATTCTGGGGGAGTTATAACCATGGATAATACCGGGGCTGAGATCCACTGTACTATATTAACTATAGCAGAATCTCCGGTACAAAAAGGTGTGATCTGGTGTGGCACTGATGACGGAAATGTTCAGATTACCCGTGATGATGGAAAATCCTGGGAAAATGTGGTCGAAAATATCCCCGGCTTACCTGAAAACACCTGGTGTTCTCGCATAGAAGCTTCTCACTTTGAAGTCGGAACTGCCTATGCTGCTTTTGACGGTCACCGCATGGATGACTACAGCACTTATCTCTACAAGACAAATGATTTCGGTAAATCCTGGACATCCATAAAGAGCGGTCTTCCTTTCGGGTGGGTACACGTTATCAGAGAAGATATCCGAAATGAAAACCTGCTGTTTGTAGGAACCGAATTTGGAATATTTGCTTCCCTTGACCAGGGTAAGACCTGGTTTTCATTAAAAAATGATATGCCGACCACAGCAGTAAGGGATATTGCAGTGCACCCTCGAGAAAATGATCTGATAATAGGCACTCACGGCAGGGGCATTTGGATAATGGATGATATTTCTCCATTACAGGAATTTTCAAATGATGTTTTTAACTCAAAAATGCATTTATTCAGTATTCGTCCGCATACTCAATTTTATGCTTCCGTTTCCCGTGAATCGTTTAGCCGGCCTGTTTTCTCTGCGAAAAACCCTCCCTATGGATTGACTGTAACAACATATTTTAAGGATAAACCGGAAGTACGACCCGAGATCTTAATTAGGAATCCAGAGGGAGAGAAGATATATGAAATGAAATTAAGAAAAAAGGCAGGTCTGCAGAGAAATACCTGGAATCTGCAGTATGTACAAAAGACCAAGGATGGCAAGCTGGTAAAACCCACTGGTTTTGGGATGGCTTCTCTTCCGCTGGCATCTCCCGGAGAATATGAAATAGAAATCTCTGTAGGAGAAAATAAATTAGAAAAAAAAGGGATAATTCACCCTGATCCAAGGTTTGAATTTAATGAGAAAGATAGAGCTGCACAGCGTGATTCTCAAGTTGAACTTATTGTATTATCCAAAAAAATGGGGTTGGCTGTTACAAGAACAAGAGTCATTAGAAAGAGCTTGGATAAGTTGAATGAAGAATTTGAAAAAAAAGATAGAATTGCGGCAGAAGTATATGTTGCTTTAAAGCAATTTGAGAAAAAATTCAGTATACTTGAGGAGAAGGTTACACCCAAAGGAATAGGGTATAGAGGTTCCATGGAAATGGCTTTAAGAGGTGGGCCTGTAGGTGGTTCCTATGCTATGATGGTAATGTTTTTGGGCATGGAGGTAAGTGGATACCCTTCCCCTATAACTGATACTCAATCAGATTTTTTAAAGGAACTGACAGTTGCTGTTAACGAGCTTATGGATAAATTCAATAAATTTATTACTATTGATATTTCTGAGTTGAATGAATTGTTGACTCAACATGATCTGAGCACTTTGAGAGCTCCGGAAGAAATAGTATTATAAGGATCATTAGGATTCAAAATGTGAATAGAATATAGTAAGTTAATACATTTTTGATATCATTTTATCTTTTAAAAGTAATTAGCATATTGTATAATCCTCTCTAATTTCTTAAACAGAATTATTTATATAAGGACGGGCTATGGACAAGGATATAAAAAATAACTCACCTTTGGCGGCACTTGAAAAAATACAAAAGACTGAAGAACAAGCTCAGAAGGATATACAGGATGCACATGAGAGTACGTCCCAAATGATTATTGAGGAAGCACAGAAAGAAGCCGAAAAAATTAAGGAAAAAATAATTACTGATGCCAAAAAAAAGGCTGCGGGAAAGATGGATTCTATGATCAAGCAAGCTTCTAAGGAAGCAGATAAAATAAAGAAAGAGGCAAGTAATGAAGCTTCGAATCTGCGAAAAAAGACAGCAGGATTGAAGAAAGAATCTATAAAAAAGACAGCTGAAAAAATAAATCGTTATTTCGAGAATAGAGAAATTTGACAAATGGCTATTGCTGAAATAAACAAAGTCCAGATCATTGGCAATGCAAATATAAAAATGGATGTTTTTTCTTCTTTACAAGAAGAAGGAATCATACAGATAGAAAAAACAGATTATGATGCACTTGGACTGAACTCTCCGTCTTCAGAGGATACCAAACTCGACCATCGCTTATTTCAACTTTCTCATACAATTGACTTCCTTTCACAGGGGGAAAAGAAAGGCCTTGCTGAGAAGATATTGATGAAAAAACCTAAATTGTCAAAGCCTGAAAGGAAAAAAATAATCAAATCCAATTATACTCCTATTATAGAAAAGGCAGAGAGTTTAGAGGGAGAAAAGAACGATATTATCTCAAGTAATAAGTATCTAAGAAAAGAAAAAGCCCTATTAAAGCCTTTTAAAAACCTGGACATCCCAATTAAATTGGTTCAACTAAATGGATATACAGAATTTCGCTTGGGAACTATTCCTTTGTCAGAGGTAGAAAATCTTAGAAAAATTCAGGAAGAAGAGGAGTTGTGGTTTAGTGTAATTCAGCAAGGGAAAAGGGAAGTTTTTCTTCTAATAATATATTTGAGAGAGAAAAAAGAGGCCTTTGAAGAATCATTCAAAAAAATATCGTATATTCCTTATTATTTTACTGAGTCAACTATAAAAAGAGCGGGAAAATCTGATACGGTTACCGATATAATGAGAAAAATTGACGAGGAGATCAAGCAGGGCGAAAACAAGGTCATCCAGCTTGACAAAGAAGCACGGGAACTGGGTTTGATGCACAAAGAAAAGCTTATGCTCGTTTATGACGGATTGTTAAATGAGAGAAATAAACAAAGATTTTCTCAGCTTGCTGGAGAAACTAAATCGATATTTTATTTGGAAGGATGGATCCAGATAAAGGACATTAAGCGGTTGAAGGCTAAACTGAAACCTTATTCAGAATCTATTGAATACTTTTTTCGCTCCCCACTTCCAGATGAAACTCCGCCTGTTGTTCTTGAGAATCCTTCTGTAATAAAACCGTTTGAAATTGTGACAAAGCTTTACGGGCTTCCTGCTAAAGGATCTTTAGAACCTACCATCTATTTTGCACCTTTCTTTTTTGTTTTTTTAGGATTAACAGTTAGTGAGGCAGGGTATGGCTTGCTGGTTACTATTCTTAGTCTGCTTTATATCAAAATTGCTAAACCAAGGGGAGGGCTGAGAAATTTTTTAATACTCTTTGCTATTGTTGGAGTTTCTAATGTTATTATTGGGACTATGGTCGGCGGCTGGTTTGGTTTTCCTATTCCAAAGTTAATGGTCCTAGATCCTTTAGCGGATCCAGTGCCCTTTCTCATTCTTTCTTTAGTTCTCGGATTTATTCAGGTGTGGTTTGGGACTTTTTTAAAGATGATCTCTTATATAAAAAACAAAAAATACTTAGATGCTTTTTTTGTTCAAGGTGGATGGTTGATCTTGTTGCCGAGCCTTGTTCTCTATTTACTCCTTAAAAAGCCAGTATGGGGTTTTATGGCGCTTGCAGGTGCCTCAGGAATTGTATTTTTTGCTTCTCCCAGCCGCAATCCCATTTCCAGGTTCTTTGGTGGTTTATACAAGCTGTATGATATATCACGCTATCTTGCAGATGTGCTTTCTTATTCACGCCTTTTGGCTCTGGGGCTGGCAACCACAGTTATTGCCATGGTAGTCAATACTCTTTGCCAGGCTGCTTTAGGTATACCATGGGTAGGCTGGCTTTTTGCTGCCTTGATATTTATTGGAGGGCACATTTTTAATCTGGCCATCAGCTTTCTTGGTGGCTTTGTACATTCAATGCGGCTTCAGTTTGTGGAGTTTTTTGGTAAATTTTATGAGTTGGGAGGTCAACCGTTTGAACCTTTTGAATTGGAAAATAAATATACAGAATTAATTTAGATAAAGATTGTATGTAAGGAGGACTAAATGGAATTAGGTTTAGCGTTAGCTATATTGGGCAGCGCGTTTGCAGTAATATTTGGAGGAATTGGGTCTGCTATTGGAATTGGTTTAGTAGGGCAGGCATCAAGTGGAGTTATGAGCGAGGACCCTGAAAAATTTGGAAGTCTCCTTATACTTGTTGCGCTTCCTGGGACACAAGGGATATATGGGTTTCTTAGTGCTTTTTTAGTGATCCTGAAGTTGGGTTTGATAGGAGAAACAGTAGTAACTCTGACAACTTTTCAGGGGTTACAAATATTTATGGCATGTCTTCCCATTGCGTTTACCGGGTTGATTTCAGGAATTCATCAAGGCAAAGTCTGTGCATCAGGTGTGTATATGGTCGCCAAGCAGCCCAAAGATATGATGAAGCCTGTGATTCTTGCTGCTCTTGTGGAAACATATGCTGTCCTGGGTCTTCTCATTACAATAATCTTACTTAACGGTATTCAACTTTAATTTTCGCTTAGAGGCAAAGAAATGAGCTTGGAGAAGATTATAAAAAAAATTAGTGAAGACGCAGAGGCAGAAGTTCAAAAAATCATTGCTAAAAGTAAACAAGAAGCAGAAGAGATCAAAAAAAAAGCGGGAGAGGAAGCCTCTAATGCCGCTGAAGAATACCTTTTAGATGAAGAACGCCAGAGAGAGTTGGAAGCGAACCGGATAGTAACTAAAGCTCGTATGGACAAGAAGATGAAGATTCTTTTTTGCAAAAAAGAGATCATTGATGAGATATTGGATGCAGCCTTCAAGGAAGCGGTAAAAGGGAAGGAGTCTTTGAAAAAGAGAATTGTCATGAAAGAAGGTGAGAAAGAAGGGGTTCTTGATAAAAACAAACTAAAAGATGAGCTTCGTCCTGAGCTTGAGCGGAGTATTGCAGAGGACTTAAAAATATGAAGAGAATTTCCCGCCTTGATTATACTTATGCGGTAGGAAGAGTGCGTGTTTTAGAGAAAAAACTTATTGCAAGAGATGTGTTTCTAGAAAGTGCAGAAGAGGAAGATTTTTTATCTGCCACAAAAGTAATATTCGATGCGGGATATTTCCTGGAAGAAATGGAAGAGATAAAAGATACAAAAGAATTGGATGTTTTTCTTAAAAAGGAAAAAGAAAGCCTCATTAGGGATATGTTTGATCTTTGCCTTGAGAAAAAGGTAATGAAGGTGATTGAAGAAGAATATTGTCCTGAAGATGCCTTAAAAACCGCAAAGGAAACTGGATATCCTTTTATCATAGATTATGTGCGTCATAGAATAGACCTGGGAAACCTTAAAATATTAGCCAGGATAAAATACTTGGACCTTCCTCAAGATAAGCTTAAAACTATTATAATGGATGGAGGGTTTATTGAAACTGAAAAAATATTGAAAAGTTATGCTCTTTCTTATTTTGATATTAGTGAGTCACTAAAGCTCAGCCCATATTTTGAAGCGTGGAGTAATGGCATAGATGCTTTACAGGAAAATGAAACTTTTGTGACGCTGGAAAGAGAGTTTGAAAATTATCTTATGAGATATTTAAGAAACGCCAGATATATTGTTTTTGGTCCTGAGCCTGTTTTTGCTTATGTCCTTGCTAAAAAGAAAGAACTTAATTTATTCCGTATTATTGGCGTTGGGAAGATGAACCGCCTTACAGAGCAAATAATAAAAACAAGGATAAGTGAAACTTATGTTTAATAAAGTTGCTGTAATGGGAGATGCTGATTTAGTTTTTCCTTTAAAGGCTTTGGGAATTAAAGTATATACTCCTGCAGGTATTTATGAAGCTAGAGAAATGCTTAAAAGACTTGAGAAAGAAGGGATTGCTCTTTGCCTGGTCAATGATAAATTTTTTGAACCCCTGAAAAAGGAGATTGATAAATTGGAGAAAAAGTTTTGTCCAGTTGTAGCTAGTTTTTCAGACTATAGAGAAGCATCTGATCTTCTCAGCCAGAAGATGAAAGATCTTGCCATAAAGGCAACAGGCTCGGATTCTTTAATTAGAAGGAAATAATATGAAAAAAGGAAAGATTATTAGAACTGCTGGGCCTCTTGTTGTTGCTTCGGACTGTCTGGGAGCAAAAATGTACGACATGGTCAAAATAGGAGATATCGGACTTATAGGAGAAATAATTGAACTTAAAGAGGATAGAGCATTTATTCAGGTTTATGAAGACACAACCGGTATAGGACCTGGGGAACCAGTAGAATTGACTGGGAAGCCGTTAAGTGTTGAGTTAGGTCCTGGTCTTATTAGTTCTGTTTTTGACGGAATTCAGCGCCCGCTGGATGTTATTAAAGAAAAAGAAGGTAACTTTATCACAAGAGGAATAGAGGTGCCCCCTTTAAATAGGGAGAAAAAATGGGATTTTAAGCCTTTTGTAAAAAAAGGACAGAAGGTTGAAGAAGGGGATTTCCTGGGAGAAATCGAAGAAACTCCGCTTATAAAGCATAAGATAATGGTGCCTTCAGGAAAAAATGGCACGGTCATTAAAATTAAGAAAGGAAAAATGCTGATAGAAGAAGTCGCAGCTGTTATTAAAAGTGAGGAAAAGGAACATGAAGTCCGTTTGTTTCAAGTTTGGTCTATCCGCAAAAACCGGCTGGTTAAAAAGCGGGAGATGCCTGAAATTCCTTTAGTTACTGGACAAAGAGTGCTTGACACACTTTTCCCTCTGGCAAAAGGAGGAACAGCCTGTGTTCCTGGGCCTTTCGGAAGCGGTAAGACCGTAGTTCAGCATCAATTGGCTAAGTGGTCTGATGCTCAGATCATTGTGTTTGTTGCATGTGGTGAGCGCGGCAATGAAGTTGCTGACCTCCTTTTAAGTTTTCCTGAGTTAAAAGACCCGAGCACTGGAAGGCCTTTGATGGAACGTACTATCATGATAGCAAATACATCTAATATGCCTGTTGCTGCAAGGGAAGCTTCGATTTATACAGGCATGACAATAGCAGAGTATTTTAGGGATATGGGCTACTCAGTAGCGCTTATGGCTGATTCTACAAGCCGTTGGGCTGAGGCTTTAAGGGAGATATCCGGACGTATGGAGGAAATGCCTGGAGAAGAAGGTTATCCTGCATACCTTGCCTCCCGGATTGCAGAATTTTATGAAAGAGCAGGAAAGGTAATTTGTCTTGGTTCTGATAAGAGAGAAGGAGCTTTAAGTGTTATCGGAGCAGTCTCTCCTCCTGGAGGAGATTTATCCGACCCTGTGGTTCAGTCCACACTTAAGGTTGTAAAGGTATTTTGGGCACTTGATGATAAATTAGCTAATATGCGGCATTTCCCGGCTATTAATTGGCTGAACAGCTATTCTTTATATGCCGAAAGTATAAAAGATTACTGGGATAAAGAAATAGCTGAGGATTTTTCAGAAATAAGACAGGAAGCCATGAAACTTTTGGAAAAGGAATCTGAACTCCAGGAGATAGCAAGACTTGTAGGAGTAGAATCGCTTTCTGACCAGGACCGCCTAGTGCTTGAATCTTCAAAATCGATCAGGGAGGACTTCCTTCATCAGAATGCTTTTCATCCGCAGGACACTTACACCTCTTTAAGGAAGCAGTATTTGATGATGAGAACGATCATACATTTCCATAATTCGGGACTCAAAGCACTTAAAGAAGGGATTAACCTTGAAGATATTTTAAAATTGGAGATAAGAGAAAAGATCTCCAAGATGAAGTTTCTGGAGGAAAAAGGAGATGATCCTGATGTTCTTGAATTATTTATTGAGATAAACAATGTGTTTAAAGAATTGTTAGAGAAAAAAGGATGACGGAATAATGCACAAAGAATATTTAACTGTTACGAATATAGTTGGGCCTTTAGTTATTGTTGAAAAGATCGTAGATGTAAAATACGGAGAGTTAGTGGAGATATCATCTCCCGGCGGACAGCTGCGCAGGGGGACTGTATTGGATGTTTCAACCGAAAGAGCAGTTGTGCAGGTCTTCGAAGGTACGACGGGATTGGACATAGATAAATCGAGCATAAGGTTTCTGGGTGGCTCCCAGACATTGGCTGTATCGAAGGAAATCGTTGGGAGGATATTCGATGGTTCCGGAAATCCCAAGGACGGGGGGCCTAAGATAATAGCAAAGAAAAGGCGTGACATAAATGGGAGGCCTATCAACCCCCAAGCTAGGGATTATCCATCTGAGTTTATTCAGACGGGAATATCATCTATTGATGGCATGAACTCTCTTGTAAGAGGCCAGAAACTCCCCATTTTTTCCGGAAGCGGATTGCCGCATGCAAGGATAGCAGCTCAGATAGCCAGACAGTCTAAAGTATTGGGGAAAAAAGAAAAATTTGCAGTGGTGTTTGGTGCTATGGGTATCACTTTTGAAGAGGCGTATTTTTTTATTGAAGATTTCAGAGACACAGGTGCTTTGGAAAGATCTGTTATATTTCTTAACTTGGCAAATGAACCTCCCATAGAAAGAATTGCTACCCCTAGGCTTGCACTCACATGTGCTGAATTCCTTGCTTTTGATCTAGACATGCATGTCTTGGTGGTTCTTGTGGATTATACATTTTACGCGGAAGCGCTTAGGGAGATATCTGCCGCCCGTAAGGAAATTCCTGGCCGGAGAGGATATCCGGGTTATTTATACACTGACTTAGCTTCTATGTATGAGAGAGCAGGGCGGATAAAAGAAAAACCCGGCTCAATAACCTATATTCCTATACTCACAATGCCCGAGGATGACAAAACTCATCCAATAGCGGATTTAACCGGATATATAACAGAAGGTCAGATCATGTTGAGTAGAGAATTGCACCGTAAAGGAATATATCCTCCGATCGATGTTCTGCCTAGCCTTTCACGGCTCAAGGATAAAGGCATTGGAGAAGGAAAGACAAGAGAAGATCATGCCGATGTTTTAAATCAGCTTTTTGCTTGTTATGCCAGTGGAAAGGAAGCAAGGGAGCTTGCTTTGATATTGGGAGAAGCTGCTCTTTCAGATATGGATAAGATTTATATGGAGTTTGCAGAAAAATATGAAGATGAGTTTGTATGTCAGGGCGAGCATGAATCACGTTCTATTTCGGATACACTGGATATTGGTTGGGATCTTTTGCGCATGGTGCCAAAGGGCGAGCTTAAAAGGATAAGACCGGAATTTTTAGATAAATATTACTTTATAGAAAAATGAGACTAAATGTCAATCCAAACCGTATGGAGCTTCTGCGGCTGCGCAGGCGTATTAAGCTGGCAGAGCGTGGGCACAAATTACTAAAAGATAAATTAGAGGAGCTAATGAGGAGGTTCCTTGATCTTATGAGAAAGCTGGATAAACTCCAGGAGGGGATAGGGGAGAAGCTGGACAAAATATTCATTTCATTTGCTCTTGCCCGCACTAAGGATTCTCAAGAAAAACTAGAAGAGTTTATTCCTGAAGGTGATTTAAATTTGCACGTTGACTCTGAAAAGATATTCAATCTATCCATCCCAAAATTTAAGGTCAAGGTGTTAGAGGCTTCGGATTATGATTTTTTTAACACAGAAAGTGAGATGGATATTGGTTTGAAAAAGATGCTGGAAGTACTTAATGACCTGATGGAAATAGCCCGTTTATGGAAAGCAGTCGAGCTTCTTGCTAGAGAGATTGATGTAACTCGACGTCGCGTAAATGCATTGGAACATATTTTAATCCCGAATTTGAGGGAGACAATAAGATATATTTCAGGTCGCCTTGAGGAAATGGAAAGGTCATTCCAAGTTCAGCTTATGCGGGTTAAGGAAATTATTGGAGAACATTAAATCTAGGTCAGCTGAACGAGCGGCTGGTTTTGTTTTTATCCTCATAAAAATTTATGCGGAATGACACTGATTTTCGCGGGACCATCATAAAAGAATCGGTCAAGCGCACTCCTATGTCTTCAGCCGGAAGAATATTAAATAAATAAGCCTGATCTTGGATATCCCAAATACTGTAGCCGGGGCTGAATCTTTTACTGGGCCATAGACCCATTTCCTTTGCTATATTTGCAATGTATTTATCTGTTTGCCGGGCAACATCTTCGGCAGCTTCCGAGCCCAAAGTATCTAAAATAAGCCCATCCAATATCTCATTCTTCTCTAGCAATTTACTACTGGCTTCTTCTAATCCAATCCCGATAGTGCAGATACACAGGGCTACTTTTTTTGCATCTTTAAAGATCGGATGTTTGTTGGTTTCCTCATAGTCGAGGATCTTAAAAACAGCAGTTGGTTGGAGAAGGGAAGGAAGTTTATTTTTTGCCTTTAAGACTATTTTTTTGGTCTGGTCATTTACATTTCCGCTTGATGTGCCATATCCCAGCCGGATAAATATACGCCGGTCTTCGATCTTGATATTGAACTTTTCAAGCTTGTGTATTTTATCTGAATTCAATTTATATGTTAAGGGAGTTTATCAACCCCATTTCTCTTAGCGTCTGCGAGCATAATGTTTTGGAGCTCAGCCTGGATATCAGCATTGAGGGTAGAAGGGATATCTTCCTGCAAAATCTCTTTCACTTTATCCTTTGCCCGCTCGGCCGAATTCTTTTTCCCAAGGGACACCCAGTAATCATAGGTATCTCTATCAATTATTTCGGAAAAGATGTGTTCTTTGCGATACCACTTGCGCGTGTGGGGCATGTAAAGAAACTGAGTATCTGCTGTAAAGCCATCAAATAAATCAGTAGCGATAGGATCATCCCGCTGGGCTACTCCTCTTACAAGACGAAGTGCCATTCCGCATATATCATTGTCTATCACCAGTTTTTCTAGGCTTTGACAGCTTTCAAAGTCCATCATCCCTGGCCCCGAAATAACATTGACACCTGAAAGTGCAGCCAATACTGATCCAATACCTGATTCAAGCCCTGCTTGGTTGTCATTGACCTTGGCATCACTTAATCCCATATATGCATGAGTGGGCAGATTAAGATGTTTTGCTATTTGGGTGTAACCGGAGTCGATCATCATCGTTTCGATCGCACCCATAGGAGTTGTGCCTTTCCGCATATCAAAACTAGAGGGAGAACCTCCAAAAATAACTGGAGCACCTTTATGCGCCAACTGGCAGATTATCAGGCCGCCCAAATTTTCAGCTACGTGTTGGACCAGGGTCCCGGCAATAGTGACAGGTGAAGTGGCCCCGGTCATTCCCATGGAGATCAGCTCAGAAGGGATTCCCGCCCGGGCTGAATCGATTAAGCTTTGAGTTGTAAGATTACTCCATTTAAGAGCAGGGGAAGGGCAGGCATCGAATATAGCTAACGGTTTGTCTAAAAGTTCCTGTTCACTGCCTCGAATCGCTACCAGCATATCAAACATTGGTTTAAAGCCCTCCACTCTGAAAGTCCCAGTAACAATGGGCTTATTACAGTACTTTAATCCCAGATATAAGCGGTAACTATCGGAAATGATATCAGGTAGATCTGAGCTAATAATAGCTGTGCTCTGGAAATCAATATTATCCATAAGATCTGTAAGGCGGGCAAACCTTATGAGGTCTTTAGTATCAGCTTTCCTTTGATCTCCAGTATCATGGTCCAGGATGGTTACTGCTGTAGAGCCCGGATCAAAATGCACTTCATCTCTCCCCACTACAAATTCTTTTTCACCGTTTCTGTCATACATCTTTATCAAGGATGGAGTTGAGTCGAGACAATTTTGGATTAGTTCAGGGGTAATAAAGACCCTTTGGCTTGAAGTGTTGATTTTCATTCCGGCTTCCTTGAAAAGCCCTAACGCTTCAGAATTTTCAACAAATATACCCTGTCTTTCCAGGATAATATAAGCTTCTTCGATTATTTTATTTATAAGCTCTTTACTCAAAAGCTCTAATTTTGGCCTGATTGTAGATAGCATTTTATTCTCCAATTAGATTAGTTTTTTTGCGGCACTGACGGCAGTCATTGCATTTTCTGCATAACCGTCAGCTCCTATATCACGTGCCCATTGGGAGTTGACAGGGGCACCTCCGACCATAACTTTAATATGCCCGAACAATTTTTTATCTTTAAGCATAGTAATTAGTTTTTTTTGTCCTACCATGGTTGTTGTAAGTAGGGATGAGAGGCAGATAAAGTCCGCATTTATTTCCTGTGATTTAGATATGAATTTTTCCAGTTTAACATTAGCTCCAAGGTCAGTGATTTCAAAACCATTGGCAGCCAGCATAGAGGCAACAAGATTTTTACCGATATCATGAATATCCCCTTCTATTGTGCCTATAACCACTTTACCAAGAGATTTTGTAGAAAGGCCGGCTTTTTCAAGTTCGGGCTGTAAAATTTTCATAGCAGAGGTCATGCATTCAGCACTGGAAATAAGTTCGGGAAGAAAGTATTCTCCAGATTCCCAAAGGTCTCCAGCTTTCTGGATTCCAGGGATATAGCCTTTTTCTATGACTTCATTCAGTTCCATTTTGTTTTCTACAGCGTTTTGTGCTAAAAATTCGGCTTCATGCTTGTTTCCCTCGATTACAGCACTTTTCATTTTTTCAAATAATACAGGTTTGTTCATAATCTCTCCTTATTAATCAGAGAGGACTGCACCCCTATTTTTATTAGGGCTGGTCCTTTTATTCGTCTCAACTTGATAAAATTATCATTTATTTAAATATATTTCAATATAATTAAAAAACCAGGACTTCCCCCAATTTTTTAAACATACAGGTGATGTAAGCCCTGAATACGGGTAAGTCCCTCCAAAAGACAGGGATTTCCCCCAGCGGGAAAATCCCTTCCTGTCCTCACAACGCTCTCCTCGAGATTCTCTCGAGGAACCATGCCCGCGTTGTTCCGGATGGCT
>JAUWNW010000087.1 GCA_030612445.1 Candidatus Aminicenantota bacterium | reverse complement strand
GCTCCGAAATCATCCAGCTATGCGGCCGCGGCGTGCGGCTGCGGGGCAAGAGATTCAGCCTAAAGAGAAGCTCAGCGCTGGACGGTAGCCATCCAAAACATGTGGGGCTGCTGGAGACGCTGAACATCTTTGCTGTGCGTGCCAACTATATGTCACAGTTCAGGGAATACCTGGAAAAAGAGGGCGTCGAGACCGAAGGGTATGTGGAGCTTCCGCTTGCGATCCGGCCTAACAGGGCCTTTCTGGGCAAAGGATTAGTTGTCCCCCGTGTACCTGAGGGGCGCGATTTTGTGTCGGAGGCGGACATCCTGCTGGTGCCGGACCCTGAGGTGCGGGTGCGCGTTGATATGTCGCTGAAGGTCCAGGCACTGGAAAGCGGCGCCGAAGGCGTCACTTCTGTTGATGTACGCTCAGGGGGCGAACAGCCTATCCCGGCCGAAAGCCTTGAGCTTATCGAATGGGAACGTGCTTATCTCGATCTGCTTGAATATAAGGAACGGAAAGGCCTCACAAACCTGGTTATTCGGCCGGATACACCAAGGAGGATACTCTCGACCACCCAGCCTAACAGGATGTACAGTCTAGTTGCGGATAAGTCGGTAGTCAGGCCACAATCGTTTGCTGATACGGCTCTACTGCAAGAGGCGGTAGTCAACATTCTGCAGAAATATGAGGACGCTTTTTATCGGGTCAATCGGGAGAAGTGGGACAAGAATCACATGGACTATAGGATGCTTGACGAGAGGGATCCAAATCTTAATTTTAACCGTGGGTTTGTGAGGGAGTGCGAGTCAAGCAGATACGTAGTCAATATCCAGCGATCCGAGAGGGAGATAGTATCAGCGGTCGAAAAACTTATCGATGATATTGACTGCCTTTACGAGAAAGAAACCGGGAAGTTGCCCCGCATTCACTTTGACCGGCACCTTTACCAGCCATTGCTTGTGGAACATGGGGACAAGGTAAGGATGACTCCCCCGGGACTGAATAAGAGCGAATCGCAGTTTGTTCGGGATATGAAGGACTACTGGGCAAGCGAGAGGGAAAAATCACTGGCCAGGGTAGAAGGGTACCTCTTGCGGAACCTGAGTCGAGGGACTGGAATCGGTTTTTTTGAGGAGAGGGGTTTCTATCCGGACTTCATCCTCTGGATCATGGATAGGAAAAAGCAACACATCGTATTTGTGGAGCCCCACGGAATGCTTCATGCGAAGGCATACAGACATGATAACAAGGCGCGCCTGCATGAAGCCCTGCCTAATCTAGCGAAAGGAATAGGCGCAAGAAGCAAGCAGAAGGATGTGATATTGGATTCCTACGTAATATCAGCGACGCCCCATGTCGACCTCCACAAGAAATACGACGACGGGACATGGGACAGAGAGAAGTTTTCCGATGCGCATATCCTCTTCCTGGAGCGCAGCGAAGAATACGACTATATGGAAAGGATATTCACGGAACAGCTAACAAAGGCATGCACCTGATGAGAAGCCGGCAGAAAAAAGCATACCCCAAACCTCCGGAAAGCACCAAGTTGGAATCAAGTCGGGACCAAGTCGCACCCCAAGAAGGGACTAAGTCAGGACCAAGTTAAAAATGTGACTCTGTTTATAAGTATGTATATGATATGGAAGCCAAAGGGGCAGAGCAAAAGAGTTTTTTATCACAGTAACTTTGTAAGCCGGCTGTATCCGGAGCGGCTTACAGGTAGGGTTTTCCCATTCTTTAAAATGGCAATACGGCTGTCTTTTGTATAGGGCTCGATTGTGCTCAGATAATCGATATTCAGGATATAAGAGCGATGTATTCTGTAAAACTTTTGGGGATCAAGCATCTTTTCCATATTAGCTAAAGTGTCGTTCTTTAGGGAAGATTTTTTTGCTGTATTTATACAAACATAATCATCCTGCGCTTCTATATAAATGATATCTTTTGTTGGGATTAGGTAGATGTTCCCTCGGTCTCTTACCAGGATCCTTTTATGGGGAACTTCTTTTAGACGGTGCTGCTGGAGTAATTTATCAACGGCCTGTCTGCTTTTTCCCGGGAAACGTTCTTTGATCCGGTCAAGTGTTTTTGCCATACGTTCTGGTTTAACCGGCTTTAAAAGGTAGTCCAGAGCATGGGCTTCGAATGCCTGCAGGGCGTATTCATCATATGCGGTTACAAAAACTATAAAAGGGGCATCCTTTCCCAGAAGTTCCAGGACATCAAAGCCATCGAGTTTCGGCATCTGGATATCCAGGAACACCAAGTCCGGTTTTTTTTCTTTTATTGCCTTTACTGCTTCAAACCCGTCTGAACATTCCCCCACGATCTCGATCTCTTTAAAACCAGCAAGTATCATTCTTAGGGCTTTTCGGGCCAGATGTTCGTCATCGACGATTATGGCTCGTTTTTTATTCATTTTTCCCCTCTAAGGGGATCTGCAGTTTGACGATAAAATCATTTTCGCCTTGGTTGATGATCAGCTTTGTATTGTCCCCATAGGCATTGGTAAGGCGTTGTTTTAGTGCATTTAGTCCGAATCCCGGGCTTGTCTTGGTCCGGGCAGTTTTATCCCAGGGACTTTTGACCAAAATCAGGAGGGAATTCGGATATTTTTCTATTTGCAAAGTCAGAGTGCCGGGTTCGATAGTCTGCTGGAAGCCGTGTTTAATGGCATTTTCTATAAGCGGTAAAAGTGAAAAAGGAGGCAGCTGTTCTGCCATAGCTTGTTCGTTTACATTAAAATCGAGGGTCAGCCTTTCACCCAGCCGGATCTTTTCTACTCCCAGGTAACTTTTTATATGCGCGAGTTCATCTTTCACACTTGCCCATTCCTTGCGGGCATAAACCAGACTGTAGCGCAAAAAATCGGAAAGCTGTATACAAACTTTATGGGCCAGCTCAGGTGATGTTTTTGTTAAAGTACTAAGGGCAGTCAGGCTGTTAAATAAGAAATGGGGATGAATGGTCGCTCTAAGAGAGGATAACTCGATACGGCTGGCAAGTAAACGATTTTCAAGAGCCTGCTGTTCTGCCTCTCTGCTTTTTTCCAGGGAGAGAATCAGATAGTGGATCAGGGCAGCCAGAAAATAAAGGAAAATTCCTGCTACTGTAAAGAGAAGAAAGACCTGATCGAACCGCATTCTCCATACCTGGGTATTAAGGAAAAAATCCAGGCCTTCGCTGTAAGCCATTGTCAGCAGCAGCCATACTCCTGTCATTGTTATGGCAGCTACACTCTGCTTTAGGATAATGTTAACAAGATTTTTTTGTTCCGGGAGCATAGTTTTACACAGGTACCAGGAAGAAAGGCAGAAAAAAAGTTCTACTAGCATTGAGGGAGCTGCAAGCAGGGCTGCTGCTGAAAAAGACAAACCTGTAAGGCTGCTCACCAGAACGGTCATACAGATAACAACCGGGCTCCATATGACCGTGACTAAAAGAAAATTCTTAGTCGAGCGAAGATAAGGAAACATATCAGTTTTTTACCTCAATACCTCCCATAATAGACATTCCTTTTATCGTAAGTTTTCGTATTTCTTTTTCCGGATTTGCTGCTACTTCTTGTTTTGACATAACAACTGTTTTATTGTCTATCCCGCCGAGAATAGGTGTTCCCTCAATATTTACATGCCAGTTTCGGGGTACCCTTATTTCAATCCCCCCCATAACCACAAAGGCATCGATTATTATATCATCATTCTGGATATCAGCGTCCCTCAGGTCGATTGTTCCACCACCCATAAATGCACTCACTTTGCCGCCTTTAAATTGGTCGGAAGCGAATTTGTACTCTGCTCCTCCCAGGACAAAGGAGAGATTAAAGCTATCCCTTGAGGAGGGAGCTTTATGGCCTCCCCATACGGCATCTTTAATGATCGCCATTCCGATTAAAATCACGATGATCGGCCAGAATGTTCCTATATCAAATACTATAATATCTAAATTGTTTAACAGGAACAATACTCCCACCACAATAAAGATCGCTCCGCTGAAACCATGCCGTGTTTCGCTGGGCTTGGAGATATGGCTTAAGCCGATCAATATGAGGGCGACAGGCCAGAAATCCCACATGTCTACCCCAATGGCAACGCCCAAATTTTCAAGCAGAAAAAGAATACCTGCACAAATGACAACCAGTCCGATGATCATTTTTAAATCAAGGCTAATGCTTGTTTTTTTTCCCATTTTTTCCTCCAATGGTTAAATTTCTACTTCAATATAAGCAGTTCAGGAGGATATTGGTATAAGTATTCGGTAAATGACCTTTAACTCTCGGTAGATGACGGAAAATAGGCGGCAGTGTTTCATCTTAGAATGAATTTTTCGTGTTTTGCTTTTTCTGCTGCATTCATTGTGCCTCCCATCTACGGCATCCTCGACTCGTGAATAATCCACACTTAATGTTTATTTTGAAATTTTTTATGAATAGCTCAGGTTAGTAGCTTATAGCATAAAGCTCTTATTTTGCAAATGCGAAAGGAGAAAGGTGAATAGAAAATGGAAAAATCAATTACTATACTGACCTAATGAAAATTGTGGAGGCAGGGATTGTTTACACAAGGAATCCATGATATTATTACTTCAAATGGAAATAGCTGTCGTGATTATTGCCTTTAATGAAGCGGATAGGCTGGCAAATGCTTTGAAAAGCGTTAAAGATATTGCGGCGGAGATCATTGTTGTTGACAGTTACAGCCAGGATAATACGGTTGAAGTAGCAAAACAATTTACAAATAAAGTATTCCGGCGTAAATGGACGAACTATTCTGACCAGAAAAATTTTGCCGACTCTAAAGCCTCTTGCCCCTGGATTTTATCTCTGGATGCGGATGAATGCCTTTCACCGCAACTTCAGGAAGAAATCCTCAAGTTGAAGGATGAAGAGCCTGATGTTTCCGCTTATTCTATGCCGCGCAAAGTTTATTACCTGGGAAAATGGATAGGTCATTCCGGGTGGTATCCGGACCGGAAACTCCGCCTTTTTCGCAAAGAGAAAGCCTTATGGGGAGGGGAGTATGTGCATGAAAAACTTGTAGTTGATGGCCGGATTTTAAAGCTTAAGGGAGATATTCACCACTTTACTTACCGGGGAATAAGTGACCATCTGGAGAGGATAAATATCTTTTCGAGCCTAGGGGCAAAAAAACTGTACGCAGAGAAAAAAAAATGCCGTTTGTTTCATTTAGTGTATCTGCCCTCTTTACGCTTTTTAAACTCGTTTTTCTGGAAAGCGGGATTTTTGGATGGATACGCAGGTTTTGTCATTGCGGTTCTGCATGGCTATGCTGTTTTTGCCCGGTATGTTAAGTTGCGGGAGATCTGGAAAAAAGGAGAGAGGATTGAGCCTTTTCCAAATTGATGCCGGCAAGGAATGGAGAGGAGGCCAGAGGCAGTCATATTTTTTAGCCAAAGAGCTAAAACGCCAGGCATATCCTTTCTACTTTTACGTCCAGCCCGGCAGTCCGCTCTATAAGAAAGCTTTACAGGCAGATCTCCCGGTTAAAGCTTTAAAAATTCGCAGTGAAATAGACCCGCTCGCAGTCCTGCGTCTGAGTGTGGCTATGAAGTGCAGAAAATGTAGGTTGGTTCATTTTCATGATGCCCATTCATTAGCGGTTGGTTCCGCTGCTGCCTCTGTTGCTAAGGTTCCTTTAAGAGTTATATCCCGGCGGGTTGATTTTCCTCTGAAGAAAAATTATCTGTCGCGGAAAAAATATAGAAAAAACATTGATTTGATAATTGCTATATCCCAGGGAGTAAAAAAAGTATTGGTCAAAGGGGGAATCAATACCCTCAAAATCAAAGTCATACCTTCCGGGATCGATTATTCTCCTTTTGAAGATGCCGCATCCAGCGATTATTTACGCAAAGAATTATCTTTCGAACCGGAGGATTTTTTAGTAGGAATTGTTGCTCACCTGGCTGACCATAAGGGCCATGAGTATTTAATCGAAGCTAGTAGGATCCTCAAGCAGAAAGCCCCCCGAATTAAAATGATCATAGTAGGAGACGGTCCTTTACAGATGAAACTGAGCAAAAAAGCCAAAGAGATAAAGGTTGAAGAAATGGTCTTTTTTCTTGGTTTTAGAGAGGATATTCCCCAGATCTTAGCGTCTCTGGACCTTTTTGTGCTCTCTTCCAAGCTTGAAGGAATGGGGACCAGCATAATGGACGCTATGGCCAGCAGTCTGCCGGTAGTTGCTACCCGGGTGGGAGGCATCCCTGAGGTTGTTGTCGATGGAGAGACTGGACTGCTGGTGCCGCCTAAAAATCCGGAAGCTCTGGCAGAGGCGATTTTGCGGATCTATAATAATAGAGAATTGGCAGAACAACTGGGACAGAAGGGACATGAAGTGGTGCATGCAAAGTTTTCAGCTGAAGCAATGGCTGCAAAGATCATCAAAGAGTATGATCGCCTCGCAAAAAAGAAGGGGGTCTCTTTTTTATGAAGATCGAGAAGATAGAACTTTCGATCCTGGAGTTACCTTACGTCCATTTTTTTGAAACCAGTTTCGGGAGGGAGCATGGCCGTACTTTTATTCTGATTAAAGTTTTTTCAGAGGGGATTTGCGGGTATGGGGAGGTTGTGGCGGAAAAGCTGCCCCTGTACAGCTATGAAACTACCTCAACCGCCTGGCTGATTTTAAAAGAACTTCTCCTCCCGCTGGTGTTTGAAAAAGGAATAATTGAGCCTGATGATTTTTATAAACAAACTCAAAAATTTAAGGGACATCTTATGGCAAAAGCCGGGCTGGAGCTGGCCCTATGGGACCTTAAAGCAAAAAGAGAGGGTCTTCCTCTCTCTAAGCTTTACGGAGGCACGAGAAAAGAGGTTTCCTCCGGAGTAAGTGTGGGGATCCAGGATACGATCCCGCAGCTGCTGGACAGGATCGATTCTTTCTTAAAGGAAGGATACAGAAGGATCAAAGTCAAGATAAAACCCGGTTGGGATATTAAGGCCTGCCGGGAGATCAGGAAAAAGCATCCTGACCTAACTCTGCAAGCGGATGCCAATGCCGCCTATAAGGTCGATGATATCGAACTTCTGAAAAAGTTGGATGAGTTCGATCTTTTAATGTTAGAGCAGCCTTTTAGCGGCGATGACCTCTGGGACCACAGCCGTCTCCAGAAGGAAATAAAGACCGCCATATGCTTAGATGAAAGTGCTGTGTCTGCTGCAAAGGTTAGAAAAGCATATGAGATGCAAAGCTGCCGTATTATCAACATTAAAGTCGGCCGGGTAGGAGGCATTATAGAGGCCAGAAAGATTCACGATTTTTGCCAGGCCAAAGGAATGCCGGTCTGGTGTGGGGGGATGCTCGAGACCGGGATCGGCAGGGCACATAATATCCACCTTGCCTCTCTGCCTAATTTTAAACTGTCAAATGATATTTCCGCCAGTAAAAGGTATTTCACTCAAGACCTTATTGACCCGGCTGTCGAGCTCACAGAGCGAGGTACGATCAAAGTTCCGACCGGGCCGGGTATCGGAGTTTTTCCAGTTGAGGAGCGCATCAAGCGGGCAACCCTTAAACAAGAAACTTTTTCTTAAAAATATGGATTAAGGAATCAACACCTGCCGGCCTTTCTATTATTTAATAATATACAGCTTTGTCTGGCGGCCGTCGATGAATTTACACCCGTCTTTTTTTGTATAAACTCCACCTTCTTCAAGTCCCATACGGACTGATTGGCCATCCCACTCAGGTACTTCATAGATGTTGTTCATTTCAATGGCATAACAGGTATTGTAATAAAGCGGGTAATCTCCCCGTACCGGCACACCATCCTGTCTATTCCAAAGGCCCACAACAAATCCGGCTGCATGTCCGTGAATGCCGAGAGGGTGGCAGTACACAGACGGATTTAAACCTTCAGCCTTGGCCTTTTGCAGAGACGATTTTAATACTTCGTTTCCTGTCCTGCCTGCCTGGTGCTCAGCCATGACGATGTCCTGCAGTCTGTTCCCCAGCCTTAACGCATTCTTTAAACCTTCAGGAGCGCCCTCTTCCTCTATTTTGCATACATAAGCATTTTGTTGGGTGTCAGTACAGAGCCCTAAATAGACAATCCCGATATCGCAGTGGAGAAGGTCTCCGCGTCTTATAACTGTGTTTTTATCCGGGTATTTTGCTGCTTCTTTTTTTGCACGTTGAATGGAGACAGAGGGCTGGAACCAGGTTTCTACGCCCAGGTCAGTATATTTTTGCCTTATCCACCAGACGACCTCCTCGGTAGTAGTGATATCAGGAACGATAATTCTGTTTGAGAAGAATTCGGCAATAATATCATGGGCGATACCGCAGATATGTCGATGGATACTTAATTCCCTGGGACTGCGGGTCTCAAGCCATCCCACACACAGGTTTTCTGCAGAGACCAGCCTTTTTGAGTATTCAGGTCCCAGGGCTTTGACCAGGTTGGCTTTAAAAGAAGCTGACAATCCGTCCCCAAAAGCCCAGGTTTCGGATTCATTGATCCCAACTTTTTTAGGATCTTGTTCTTTGATATAGTCTGCCAGATTGACTATCTGGTCTTTAGTATTATCTGTATAGATGGTTTTATACCATTTTCCCATCCCGTAAAAGTTTCCTGTCAGACGTTTTATGCCTTCATCGCCTTTGTCATGAAAAATAAGAATTGAAGTTCTGCGGGCGGCCATGGTCGGTTCCGGGACCATTGTCATATAAACCGGGTCTTCGTTGTACTCACGACAGATGATGACCCACATGTCTATTCCCTCGCGGCGCATCAATTCCGGAATAATGTGTTCGAGCCTCCATTCCAGGATCTCATTCATAACTTTGGCTCTTTGCTGTTCCGGAAGGATGTGGTCAATATCGTTTACATCCGTTACTCCGATATCTTGGGCAAGAGTAATTCCGGCTGCCAGAATAAAACAGATTGAAATAAAAATTGTAAGTTTCGTCTTTTTCATGCTTTTCCTCCTTTTTGTAAATAATCCAGGTCAGTTTGCACTCTAATAAACATTTAAACAAAAATCAATAAAAGAAGTGATTTGAGTTCAAGAGAATTTGCTGTGAGTTCGGCAAGAAATAGAATCGGTAAAACATTTTGTTTTTTTGTTGATATTTATATATACTGATTTAATCTGGAAATAGAAAAAACGGAGGAAGAAAAAATGAAGGAAACTATTATCTTTTTTATCTGTGCAGGATTATTGTTTGTATCCTGCTCAAAACAAGCGGTTGAAAAACCAGCTGGGGAGAATCCATTCTTTTCCGAATACAATACTCCTTTTAAGGTTCCCCCTTTTGATGAAATTACAGAAGAGCACTATTTGCCGGCTTTTAAAGAGGGGATAGCCCAGGATCAGAAGGAAATAGATGCGATCGTAAACAATCCCGAAGATTCTAATTTTGCAAATACCATTGAAGCACTGGACTATACCGGAGATTTATTAACTAAGGTTGAAAATGTTTTCTATAACCTGCTTGGGGCGGATACAAATGACCAGATGCAGGAGATAGCAAAAGAAGTCGCTCCTCTCTTGTCCAAACATGGAGATGATATCAGGCTGAATGCTGATCTATTTAAAAGGGTTAAAGCGGTTTATGACACAAAAAGCGAGCTCTCGCTTACTCCGGAACAAGCTCAACTGCTGGAAAAGACACATAAAGTATTTGTAAGAGGAGGCGCGAATCTGGCGCCGAAAGGGCAGGCCAGATTAAGGGAGATAAACAAAGAACTCTCACTTCTTTCCCTTAAATTTGGGGAAAATATTTTAAAGGAAAACAATGCTTTTGAAATGGAAATAGAAAATAAGGAAGATCTGGCCGGACTGCCGCAGTCAGTAATAATCGGGGCTGAAGAAGCAGCTAAAGCGAAAGGACAGGAAGGAAAATGGGTGTTTACACTCCATAAACCGAGTATGATTCCTTTTCTCCAGTATTCCGAAAAACGGGAGCTTAGAGCAAAGATCTTTAAAGCCTATATCAACCGGGGTAATAATAATGACGAGCTGGACAATAAAACCACTTTGTCCAAAATGGCAGCCCTGCGGGTGGAAAAGGCAAATTTATTAGGTTATGACACGCACGCTGATTTTGTGCTGGAAAATAACATGGCCAAAAAGCCAGAAAATGTATACAAACTGCTTGAACAGATCTGGAAACCAGCACTGGCTAAAGCCAAGGTGGAGGCCAAAGATCTTCAGGCTATGATCGATAAGGAAGGCAAAGATTTTAAACTGGAAGCCTGGGATTGGTGGTTCTATGCTGAAAGGCTTAAAAAAGCCAAATACGCCCTGGATGATGAAATTTTACGGCCTTATTTTAAGCTGGAAGATGTCAGAGACGGCGCTTTTTATGTGGCGAATAAATTATTCGGCATAACGTTAGAAGAGAGGACTGATATTCCTAAGTACCATGAAGACGTGAAGGTTTTTGAAGTAAAAGAAGCTGACGGCTCCCATATCGGCATCCTTTATCAGGATTACTTTCCTAGGGCAAGTAAAAATGGGGGCGCCTGGATGAACAGCTTCAGAAAACAGTCACGCAAAAACGGCAAGGAAATTCATCCGGTCATTGCAAATGTCTTTAATTTTTCTAAACCGACCGGCGACAAGCCAGCTCTTATCACCTTTGAGGAAGCCCTGACCCTATTCCACGAGTTCGGACATGGTTTACATGGATTGCTTTCAAATTGCACTTACAATATGCTTTCAGGTACATCAGTACCCCGGGATTTTGTGGAGCTGCCTTCCCAGATCATGGAAAATTGGGCAGCTGACCCTGCAGTCATCAAAATCTATGCCAAACATTATGAGACCGGAGAAGTGATTCCGCAGGAGTTGCTTGACAAGATCAAAAACAGCGGCCATTTTAATCAGGGTTTTGCTACGGTTGAATACCTGGCGGCTTGTTTTCTTGATATGGACTGGCATACCGTAGCGGAGGCTGAAGAATTTGATGCGGAAAAATTTGAATCCGCTTCATTAAACAGGATAGGCCTTATCCCTGAAATCGTGGTCAGATACAGAAGTCCTTATTTTGCCCATATCTTCAGCGGAGGATATTCTGCAGGATATTACAGCTACATATGGGCTGAGGTTCTGGATGCTGATGCTTTTCAGGCCTTTAAAGAAACCACTCTTTTTAACCAGGAAAAAGCTCTGGCCCTGCGCAAAAATATCTATGAGAAAGGCGGAACAGAAGACCCCATGACCCTATACGTTCGTTTTAGAGGGTTTGAACCGAAAATAGATGCCTTGCTGAACAAGAGAGGGCTTAATTAATACGGAAGGGAAAGCGGGGACGGGCCTCATTAAATTTATTATATTCAACAAGGTAAGTCCGTTTTCTTGGGTGATATTAAGCCTTAAACTGCATTTTTGGGGCCAAAAATTAACTATAAGGTGATCCTGCTTCACGAAGTTCATATGAATCTTTATCTTTGCTTTTCAATATTTTTCTACCTTTAGCCTTTTCTCCCAGCTTACTTTGGATCTTCTCAATGAAATCTTCTTCACCTACTGCTATGCTTTCTGTCCAACGACTCTCACGCTGATATTTTTTTGAGTTCAAATATTCTTCTATCCATATATCATATGTATGCTTGAAAGCTCTTATATCTTCACCAAAAAAATTTGCCCATTTTTCCTTGTCGATGATTGTATACCTTTGCCTATTTCCTGATATTTCTTGATACCCACAGTATGGCCATTGTCGAGGATGCTTAACAACCCCAGCCCTTATCATGTTCATGTCTATGTAAACCATACAGTTAAGTAAATGGTTATCCGCCGCTACAGCTGTTGCATGATATCGATCTTCCCAGAAGGATCCTCTTCGCTTTTTTCTCTTGTTGTATTCCCATGCTGTCCTTCCAGAAGCAAGATGAATTGCGTTAGCAATATCATTTTTATCACAATCACAAAACACAAGAAGATGAATGTGGTTTGAGGTAACAATATAATTCAAGATTGAGACACGAAATCGTTGATTTGCTTGATACAACCAATAAAGCCACTTTTTTCGGTCACGATGGAATTTAAGTAAAAATTCTCCTTTATGACAACGATGAGTGATATGCCAGATATAACCTGGAAGGTAGTGACGTTTTGCTCTGCTCATTGTTTGCCTGTTTATCTTAAAGACGATTTTACCCCCCCCCAAATTCTCATTTAAGCCAATTATCCACAGTGAAACTTGAAGAAACTTGTTGATTCTAATTTAATTATTGAGGCCCGTCCCCAATTTTCATGATTGAAGAGATAGAAAACCGGTATCAATTTCCTCGAAAAAACAGTT
>JAUWNW010000102.1 GCA_030612445.1 Candidatus Aminicenantota bacterium | reverse complement strand
TGAATATATATCAGCCATTATTACAGAATGCGGCATTGCATATCCACCTTATAAAGACAGCCTGGAGAAACTTAGGTGATAGTTTTAGGCATAGAGACATCTTGTGATGAGACATCAGCTTCAGTTCTAACGGATAAACTTGAGGTTCTAAGTAATATCGTGCTTTCCCAGGATAAGATACATGCTCCTTATGGAGGAATTGTTCCCGAACTTGCCTCCCGGCAGCACATAAAATCTATAAGTTATATTGTCGAGGAAAGTCTTGCCCGTGCTGGTACTGAACTTAACGGAATCGATATTTTTTCCGTTACCCAGGGCCCAGGTCTAGTTGGCTCATTATTAGTGGGGCTTTCCTTTGCCAAAGGATTGGCTTATTCGCAGGGGAAGCCTCTTATTCCAATTGACCACCTGGAAGCCCATATTCATTCGGCTTTTATAGAGAACCATAGTATTTCCTTTCCGGTCCTGGCTCTGTTGGTCTCAGGCGGGCATACGTCACTTTTTTTACTTGGCAAAAAACTTGAATATCGACTTCTCGGAAGTACCCGGGATGATGCAGCCGGTGAGGCGCTGGATAAGATCGCTAAATTTCTAGACCTTGGATATCCCGGTGGTCCCATAATTGACAAACTGGCTGAAGAAGGAGACCCTCGGAAATTTTCATTTGCCTTACCTCAGATGTCAGATGGGAGCCTTGACTTTAGTTTTTCCGGGTTTAAAACCGCAGCCCTAAGAAAGATCAACGAAAAAAAACTTACAAAGAACCACCCGGATTTTAAGGATTTTCTGGCAGGTTTTGAAAAATCCATAATCCGTGCTTTACTTGCCAATGTAGGCCGTGCTGTGGATGACTTCCGTCCCCAGTCGCTGATTCTTTGCGGAGGAGTAGCCCGGAATCGTAAGCTGCGCCGGGATTTTGAGGGATTTGCCGCAGCACGCGGCCTCTCAAGCTATATCCCTGCTCCGGAATTCTGTACCGACAATGCCGCAATGGTCGCCGCCCTCGCCCTGGAGAAGATTAAAAGTGGGGATAAGGGTGCCTGGGATCTTTCTCTTGATGTCTATGCCCGTAGATAAATGAGAAGCCTGAGTTTAAGAGTTGAAGCAATGAGAGGTTTAAAAGAACTTAAAACATAACTTTCTTGGGCTGCGCTATTGCCATAAATCTTACGGATATAGCTGATTTTTCTATTGAGGGAATATCTTTATTCCTATATAAGTAATAGCTAAGGGACCTCTCGCAGGTTCCTGAAAAGGAGGATTTATGTTTTCATCAAAAAAAAATCATGACAGAAGGGAGTTCTTTCAGCGTTCGGTTTTTGGACTTGCTTCCTTTGGGGTGTTAGGCAGCGGCCATTTTGAAAAACCAAATTTTAACCGCAAAAAAGTTTTTACTTCTTTAAATAAAGGAGAAGATTCTAAAAAGATCGGAATAATTATTTGTGCCCGTTATGAAAGCTGCGGTGGTGGGAAATGTTTAAGGTCTGTCAAGGAGCATGTTGGTGGATTTTCCCTTTACCCTGAAGATATTTCACTTGATGTGGTAGGATTTGGGCAGTGCGGAGGTTGTCCGGGGGTTAATGTGGAATATGTTCCGGAAGAAATGAAAAAGAATGGCGCTGAAGTCATACATCTGGCGACTGGATTCGTGGTGGGATATCCACCCTGTCCTTACACTGTATATTTTAAAAATTTTATTGAAAGCTTTTATGAAATACCTGTTGTTATAGGAACTCATCCTATCCCCATGAAATATCTAAAAGCCCATAAAAAGCTTTCCTCTATTAATGAGATTAAAAAGGTTGCTCCTTATTTGCTCGATGAGGATAAGAAAATAATGATAGATTACAATTAGCTTGGGTAATTCCTGAGTCGAGATTGGCCTTCCTCAATTGTTAAATTATTGCCAAAAAACTTGTATTATGCACATAAGTGCATTATAATAAGTATGTGACGATTAGGAATAATTGTTAAGGCTATAATATGGCGCGTTCTAAAAAACAGAAAATGGTTCATTGCCCGCCGTTGCACTCCTCTTATAAAGCGGCTGGAATTATGAGGAGCACCTTGCAGCGACTTCCACTGGCTTTGGATGAGTATGAAGCCATCAGGCTGGCAGATTACCTAGGGTTGGATCATGCAGAAGCTGCTATGGAAATGGAAATATCCCGTTCTACTTTTTCGCGTCTTATTGAGAAAGCGCGCAAGATAATCGCCCAATTTCTTATTGAAGGGAAAGAGCTCTACATTGAAGGAGGAAACATTCATTTCCGTGATAATGTAATTTGTTGTCAAAATTGTGGGTATATGTTCAAAATAAGCATAGCAACATCTATGACTGAATGTCCGGAATGTAATTCTAAAAACCTGTTGAGTTTGGCTGGCGGATTTGGACATGGCAGATGTTGTGTAAATAATAATCAAAAAAAGGAGGCAATTATGCCAAGAAGAGACGGAACCGGGCCGAATGGTTTGGGCCCCGGGACAGGCAGACAAATGGGGTATGCCGCTGAGAGAAACGGAAATCCCGGAGGAGGACGAGGTTTAGGTCGTGGGGGCGGGAGAGGCCGTAATGACGGGGGTGCTTTGGGCACGGGCGGTTTTTGTGTATGTGCAAAATGTGGTGAAAAGGTCCCACACCAGCAAGGCGTAAAATGCACTACATTGAAATGCCCAAAATGCGGAAACACGTTAGTAAGAGATGAATTATTAAACAAATAAGGGATAAAAAATTGAAAAAAAATACTATTGATGTAGCATGGAACGGCAAGATGTCATTTAAGACATCTTTAAATGGGCACGAGATAATCTTAGATGCAGAGAGTAATGTAGGCGGTGAAAATAAAGGTCCCCCGCCTAAACCATTAATGCTCGTCTCTCTTGGTGGGTGCACAGGAATGGATGTGATTTCTATCTTAGAAAAAATGCGGGTAGAAGTAGAAGATTTTCATGTACGAGTGGAAGGAGAATTAACCGATGAGTATCCTAAATACTACCATAGAATACATACTATTTATGAGTTTAAAGGCAAGGATTTACCGCTGGATAAATTAAAAAAAGCAGTTAAACTCTCGGAAGAACGTTATTGTGGAGTCAGTGCTGTTTATAAGCATGGAGCCGAGTTAACTTCAGAAATAAAAGTCATTAAGTGAGAGTATTAAGTGAGAGTATTAAGTGAGAGTATAATGAAAATAATTTAAAAGCAATCAGGAGGGGAAGCTGGCAGCAGGAATGGCCCGGGTGGAATAGAAAGAGTTTTAAGGTTTTTTAAGGGAAGAAAGAAAAGAAACAATCAATGATAACTGAAATTTTTCATGTTTTTATGCATGCCTTAATGATAACCGGGTTCGTTTTTGTAATGATGTTGGTTATTGAGTATATAAATGTTCAAACAAAAGGAGTATGGCAAAATAATATCTCCAGGAATAAATGGAAGCAATATTTACTGGCGGCTTTTTTAGGTGTTATTCCCGGATGTCTTGGTGCATTTACCGCCGTTGCCTTGTTCTCGCACCGGTTGATATCATTTGGGGCCATAATAACAACTATGATTGCAACGAGTGGAGATGAAGCTTTTGTAATGTTTGCAATATTTCCACAAAAAGCAATATTGTTGTCGGTAATAATTGGGGGAATTGGTATTTTAGCTGGGTATCTTACTGATAAGATTCATCTGCCTGAAAAGCTTTTAGATAAATTTGCAGAGAATAAATTCCCGCTTCATGGGGAAGAAAAATGTAACTGTTTCCAGAAGGATAAATTTTTACAGTCTCTAAAAAAACCCTCATTACATCGTGTAATAATAACAATAATTGTTTTATTATTTTTATTTGGAATACTGACAGGCACAATTGCCGGTGATTCAAAAACCTGGATAAAAAGCACAATATTACTTGCGGTTTTAGTTTCACTTTTTATTGTGATTAGTGTTCCAGAGCATTTCCTTAAAGAACATGTTTGGGATCATATTGTAAAAGTACATATTAGGCGCATATTTTTATGGACCTTCGGAATGCTTCTTGTGATTCATTTTCTCATGAATTTTATTAATATTCAATCATGGATAACTGATAATATGTTTATTGTTCTTATAATTGCTGTATTAGTTGGGATTATTCCTGAATCCGGCCCCCATTTAGCTTTTGTAACATTATTTGCTCAAGGGCTTATCCCCTTTAGTGTACTTTTAGCAAGCTCAATAGCTCAGGACGGGCATGGCATGCTTCCGCTACTTGCGGAATCAAAACGAGGATTTTTGGCTGTAAAATTTGTGAATATTATTTTTGCGTTGGTAGCCGGAATTACAGGTTATTTAATAGGTTATTAAAAGAAGTAACGAAAATAATAAAACATGTTAATGTTCAGGTTGTTATAAACAAAGATTAATGTGGAGATAAAATGGGAAATATAGTAGATTTTTTAGAAAATTTTCATCCCATAATTCAGGCTCTGTTTGCAACCGTCTTTACCTGGGCGGTGACTGCTCTTGGAGCTGCCACCGTATTTATGGCTAAACAGGCGAGCAGAAAATTACTCGACGTCATGCTCGGTTTTGCCGGCGGAGTAATGATTGCTGCCAGCTTTTGGTCATTATTGGCTCCAGCTATCGAGATGTCCGCAGGCAAAGAAATTCCAGCCTGGTTTCCGGCTGCAGCAGGTTTTATCGGGGGAGGTATCTTTTTAAGGAGTGCAGATAGAATACTTCCTCATCTTCACCTTAGCCATGCTTTGGAGGATGCTGAGGGTCTTAAAACGAGTTGGCGAAAAACTACGTTACTAATTCTGGCGATAACTTTACACAATATACCCGAAGGTCTTGCGGTTGGAGTTGCCTTTGGTGCTCTTGCTGCTGGTTTTCCTTCTATTACTTTAGCAGGAGCCATTACCCTTGCGATAGGTATCGGGATTCAAAATTTTCCAGAAGGACTTGCGGTTTCTATGCCTCTCAGACGGGAAGGAATGTCCTGCTTGAAAAGCTTTTGGTATGGGCAGTTATCCGGGATAGTTGAACCGATTGCAGGTGTTATTGGCGCAACGGCAGTCATTCTTGTACAACCTATTCTTCCATACGCTTTGGGTTTTGCCGCTGGCGCCATGATTTTTGTCGTGATCGAAGATGTAGTCCCGGAGTCTCAGAGTGCAGGCAACATCGATTTAGCAACTATGGGTGCAATGATTGGTTTTTCGCTAATGATGATACTTGATGTTGCATTTGGATAGTTATTATAAAGCTGTAGTTTTAAGGGACTTATTAAGTGGAATTAAATAAACATATATCAAAACGCAATTATTACTCCTTTTTATGGCACGCTGTTTTTCTGGCGCTGGCTAAAAATTTCATGGATGTGGACATCATTATTCCGGCTATGATGGTTGATGCAGGCGGCAACTCACTTCAAGTTGGAATACTAATAGCAATCATGTTGGGTGGAGGAAAATTTGCACAACTATTTTTTGCCCCGTTTTTGAATAATCGATCTTCGAAGAAATGTTATTTATTAGGAGGAATTAATGCTCGTATTTTTGTTCTGGCTGGAATGGCGCTGTTATTTTATTTTTCATCTCATGTAAATGATAGTTTTATCCTTTGGTCTATTTTTATTTTGATTTCTCTGTTTTCATTAAGTGGTGCCTTTGCAAACATCAATTATATTGATATTTTAGGGAAATCCGTATTGCAGGAAAAAAGAAAATCTTTTTTCTCTATCAAACAAGTTATTTCCAGTATCATTGTTTTTTTATCAGCATTTCTTGCGAGGAGAGTCCTGATAGCATACGGTTACCCCCTGAATTATGCCACATTATTTTCCATTGCTGCCGTACTTCTAGGGATAGCATCGTTGGGCTTCTGGAAAATCAAGGAAATTCCTGCATCTAATTTTAAAATTAAGGGGCTTGTGAAATTTATACAAATTATTATCCATGAAATCCGCCTCAATAAAAAATTGAAAAATTATGTTTTTTTGATAAATACTCAAGGAGTTTCTCTAGTTTTGATGCCTTTTTTAATCCTTTATGCCAAGAAAAATTTATCTGCAGGGAGTCAAGACATTGGCAACTTTCTGCTTCTAAAGGTAATTGGGGGTGTTCTAGCTGGCAGCGTACTTTTTTATTATTCTAAAAAAGTAAAATACCGATACATGTTGTACATTACTTCCGTTATTGCTATCCTTATTCCTTTGTCTATCTTAATGCTGCCAGGATCTATACTTTTCCCGCACATTTTTTTGGCGGGAGGCCTTGTTTTTGCCATTCATACTGTTGCGAGCAATGGAATTTTATTAGAAGTTACCAATAATGAGAACAGGGCATTATACACTGGATTGTCCGGCGCGGGCAACATCCTCCCTGTTGTATTTCCACTTCTAAGTGGCTGGATCATTACTGAATTCGGATTTAGATTGTTTTTTATCCTATTTATGCTTATTATTTTTTTGTCATTCTATTTTATTTATAAACTAGACTGTAAGAAATGAAATTAAAAAAAGATAAAATATATCCTGACTCAGGGGTTGAATTAACACCCTTTACAGCAATAAATTATGACAAAGTAATGAACATTGCTACCCTGGGTCTTTATGGCGGCTTTATTCACAGGGCAATTAAGGCAATGGATATTCAGAGTGGAGATAAAATTCTCGATTTAGGGTGCGGTACCGGACGTAATGCCTGTATTATGAAAAAATATCTGAGTGATAATGGGAAAATAACCGGTATGGATGTGTCGTCTATAATGGAAAGGCAGTTCAATAAGAAATGTGCTAAATATCATAATGTTGATTTTGCCAGGCAAAGAATTGACCTGCCATTTTCGATATCAGAGAAATTCGATAAAATATTTATTAGCTTTGTGATTCATGGCTTCCCTCATGAAGTCCGCAAAACGGTTCTCAAAAATATTTATACCCATTTAAAACCTGGTGGTGCATTTTTTATGCTTGATTTTGCTGAATTTAAGATGAATGAGATGCCGCCCTTATATCGCTTTGTTTTTAAAAAAATTGAATGCAAATATGCTTTTGATTTTATCGAGCGAGATTGGAAACAGATACTGTCAGATCATAATTTTGCTGGTTTTGAAGAATTTTTATTCTTCAAGGATTATCTAAGATTATTAAAAGCCAAAAAATTGGATGTCAATAAAGAAAACCACCTAAAAATTGCCGTTCCAACCAACGATGGAATAAGCATCTTCCCTGGGATGTTGGGCATGGCAAAAAAGATGTTTATTTATGAGATTGAAAATGGAGGGCAATTTTGGCTCATTGAAAAAAGAAATAATCCTTATGAAGAAACAATGCAGCATTTAAAGACATTAGATGTATATGAATCAATTCGTGATTGTGGAATGGTCATATCGGCTAAAATCGGTAAAAAGGGAATAATAAGACTCCAAGAAAGAGGAATGAAAATCTTTTTTAGGAAAGGGAAGATACAGGAAGCATTGATTAATGTAATCAATTATGTGCAAAATGCATGAGGGGAAATGTCAAAAACTAAGCCATTTGATAAGCATTCAGATAAATACGAAAGATGGTTTGTTGATAACCAGTATGCATTTCAATCTGAATTGAATGCCATCAAAATGGCTATGCCGGTCATAGGAGAAGGAGTTGAAATCGGAGTGGGAACAGGAGTTTTTGCCGAACCATTAGGAATTAAAGAAGGAATAGAACCTTCCAAAGCAATGCGGGAAATAGCAAAAAAAAGGAATATCAAGGTTATTGAAGCAGTTGCTGAAAAGCTGCCTTATCATGATAAAAGTAAGGATTTTGTATTAATGATAACAACAATATGTTTTGTTGACGATATCTTTAGATCTTTTAATGAAGCACATCGTATTTTAAAAGACAGTGGTAGCTTAATTATTGGATTTATTGACAGAAACAGTCCGGTTGGAATAAAATATTCAGAACACAAAGAGAAAAGTGTTTTCTATAAAGAAGCCTGCTTTTATGGAACAGAAGAATTATATGGAATATTAAAAAATACCGGATTTGAGATTGAAAATACATATCAGACTGTTTTCGGAAAATTAGATGAAATCAATAATCTTCAAGAGGTGCTAACAGGCCATGGACAAGGTAGTTACGTAGTGATAAAAGCAAAAAAAGGATAGCAATCACGATATTATTTTAAGAGGATAATACAAATGTATAAACATCTTTTTGGCCCGGTCCCGTCACGCCGCTTAGGGATGTCTTTAGGTGTTGACCTTGTTCCGCATAAAGTATGTTCGCTGAATTGTATTTATTGTGAATGTGGCCGCACCACTGAGCTAACTTTAAAAAGAAAAGAGTATATTTCCTATATGGAAGTAGTAAAAGAATTAAAACATTATTTCAGCAACAATCCTGCCCCTGATTATATTACTTTTTCAGGTGCCGGTGAACCTACCCTTAACTCCCGTTTAGGGGATGTTTTAAAATTCATAAAATCAAATTATCCTGATATCCCTGTTGCTGTCCTGACCAATGGGACCCTTTTTTATCAAAAACAAGTCAGAAAAGAAATTCTGGATGCAGACCTTGTTTTGCCCTCATTAGATGCAGCCTCAGATTTATCTTTTCGTAAGATTAACCGTCCCTTCCCCAAACTTAATATTAATGAATATATTCAAGGTCTTGTAGATTTCAGAAAAGAATATAGAGGTAAGATATGGCTGGAAGTTTTAATCCTTCCCGGCTATAACGATAATACCGAAGAACTGCATATGCTTAAAGAAGCCTTTGAAAAGATCAAACCTGACAGCATCCAATTAAATACGCTTGACAGGCCGGGAACAATTGATGGTTTAAAAGCGGCAAGTAAAGATAAGTTGCAGGAAATTGTTGATTTTTGGGGACTTGACAATGTTGAGATTATTGCAGCCGCCCCGGAGCGAAAGAATATTAAATCTTATCGTAAAGACACGGAAAGCGCCATTTTGGAAACAATATCCAGAAGGCCTTGTACTGTTTCTGATCTTGTGAAAATTCTCGGTTTACATATCAATGAGATCAATAAATATCTTGATGTTTTAGCATCAGAGAAAAAAATTAAATCTGTCCGCCAGGAAAGAGGTTTATTTTATCAGCTGATATAGCCAACCAACCTGAACTATTCAGAAAATATTGTTGGATAAATTATTTATTTTAAATATAATAAATCAACCTTATATTATGGAACAAACAACTTTACTATCACATAATATCCAACAACAGGAGAAAAACTATGGAACAGGTGAAAAAGTTAATTAAAGATTCTGCTGCTATTAGATTTTCCGTTCTCGGTATGATCAGTGTGCTTATGTTTGGCACATACTGGTTCCAGGATGGTCTCGGCCCTCTGAAAGGATTGTTTGAAAGCCAGCTGGGATTTACCAGTACTCAGTTTGGACTGTTGATCAGCTCAACGACCTGGGCCAATCTGGCTTTGATGATCATCCTTGGCGGCATGGCTCTGGACCGCTGGGGCATTCGCAAGACCGGTATCATCATGGCTGCTATCGCTACTGCAGGGGCCTTTATTGTTGCCCTTGGCAGCATGGGCGTTTTCGGTACAGGAAAATCAGCCATGTTGATCTCCATGATGGCCGGCCGTATTCTTTTCGGAGTGGGGTTGGAAACGACCTGTGTTTTGATTTCGCGGACAGTCGTTAAATGGTTCAAAGGCAAAGAACTGGCAACCGCCATGGGATTAAATGTGGTAGTGGGTCGACTCGGAAGTTTTTTTGCCATTTCTTTCGGACTGGACATTGCCAGCGGTAG
This sequence comes from Candidatus Aminicenantota bacterium, assembly GCA_030612445.1. Classification (GTDB taxonomy): domain Bacteria; phylum Acidobacteriota; class Aminicenantia; order Aminicenantales; family Aminicenantaceae; genus JAUVXM01. The sequence continues at coordinate 1,474 of JAUWNW010000102.1, read as the reverse complement.
AGTATCAACCGCCCTTATCACAGCCGCTTCCATCATCGGACTGGGCGGACTTATGTTCCTGGCTTATTTTATTTTTGACATAAAGCTGGACAAACAGCTGGCAGCAACTGCCACAGAAACACAGAAAGAAAAATTCAGCTTCAAGGATGTCATTAAGCTTATCACCAACCCATCCTTCATCTATATCGGCCTGCTCTGTGTTGCTTTTTATTCGGCTGTTTTCCCGTTCCTGCAGTACGCACCTGATCTCCTGGTCAACAAATTCGGCTTTACTTTCACAATGCCTGACCTGGGGGGCATGACCATCTGGCAGAAAATCGCGGCCTACCTGCAGAACGGGCCAAAAGTCAGCGGCCTCATTCCTCTAGGCACTATTATTTTCACACCTATCTTCGGACGCCTGGTGGATAAAAAAGGTAAAGCTGCTTCTCTAATGGTCCTGGGCTCCCTGCTTCTCATCTATGCACACGTGACCCTTTCTCTGGTAAACAGCGTCCTCCTGGGTTACACAGGCCTCTTTGCTCTGGGCATTGCTTTCTCCCTGGTCCCGGCTGCCATGTGGCCGTCAGTCGCCAAGATCGTTGCTGAAAACCGCCTGGGAACTGCTTACGCGACCATGTTTACTATTCAGAACTACGGACTATCATTGTTCTATTTTGGCATAGGCAAGGTGCTGGATATCTTTAATCCCAAAATTGTCGCAAAGATTCAGTCTGTTCGGGAAGCTCTTCTTGCTCAAGGATTGAGCAAAGCCGCCATTGCTCAGAAGATCGAATCGATGCAGACCGCCGGAGAAATCCCTCCATACAATTACACTATTCCTATTCTTATGCTGGTAGTCTTAGGCGTGATTTCGATCTTCCTGGCATTCCAATTGAAACGGGCGGACAAACGGCAGGGATATGGCCTGGAACTTCCCTTTCACAAGAAGTGATTCAGAATAGTAATAGAATAATTAGGTTAAGTCTCCTAAAGAGAGTTCCAGGACCAGATAATTGATCCTATAGACTATTCTCTTTATTCAGATCAAGTCTTCGTTTCTTCTTTAAGTAGGGCGCCCCATTTTTCATCCAATCGGGCATGGGCTTACCCTTTAAATAATGGTCAAAATACTGCTTCATGCGCTTCTGGAAGTCTTTCTGATTTTCTTCTTTAGCAAGATGATGCGGTTCTCCCGGGTAAGAGAGGAAGATCACTTCTTTCCCCAGATACCGGGCGGCATTGTAGTATTCTAATGACTGGAGCCAGTCGACCGAACCATCTTCAGTCCCATGCAGAAGCATAAAGGGAGTAGATATCTTTTGAGCGTTCTGAATGGCAGACTGGCTGCGGTAGAGCTGGTGGTCCTTCCAGGGGTCTGTACCCATACGTCCCTGGCTGCGGGAATAATACGAGTGGTTGTTATTGCCGGAACTTTTGAATACCTGATTAAACTCGCCTTCTATGCATGATGGAGCAGCGCCAGCTACCACAC
>JAUWNW010000145.1 GCA_030612445.1 Candidatus Aminicenantota bacterium | reverse complement strand
GAACCCCCCGGGGGGCCCAAACCCACGGGATGTACCACGAGCCCAGGCCCCGCCCCCCAGGCGGGGGGGGGGTTAACCAGATTGACAAAAACTGGGATACGTTTTTCCTTACAGAGGCTAACATAGATGATGAAGGTTATTCAGTCGAACTAGCCATTCCCTTTAAAAGCCTGCGGTTCCCTAATGCCGATTCCCAGGTCTGGGGGCTTCAGATCAAACGGAATATCCGCAGGAAAAACGAAGAGATCTACTGGCACCCCCGCTCCCGGGATGTCAACGGATTCCTGGCCCAAATCGGCGAACTGCATATTGAAGGGTCCCTTGATAAGGGAAATAATTTTGAAGTCATGCCGGTACTTACAGGAATGCAGGAAGCCGGCGAAAAAATTTCCCCGGAACCAAGCCTAAATCTCAAATACGGCATAACTTCAAATTTGACTGCAGATCTGACCTTTAATCCTGATTTCAGCCAGATTGAAGCTGACATGCCGAAAATCGACGTCAATCAGAGGTATGAGCTTTATTTTGCAGAAAAACGCCCTTTTTTTCTTGAGGGCAAAGATTTTTTCGACACCCCGATTGAGTTAGTCTACACCCGAACCATCGACAATCCTATGTGGGGAGGCAAGGTAACCGGCAAAATCGGGAAAACCACGATCGGATATTTAAGCGCTTATGATAAGGCTCCCTGGGCTATTAACATCCCGCTTACTCCGGATACACCGGAGCAAGCAAATGGGCGGGGTTTAGTAAACATCTTTCGCCTTAAGCAGGACATTTTTCAGGAATCTTATATCGGCTTCATTTTTTCCGACAAAGAAATGGGAAGTTCCTGGAACTCGATCAATCAAAATTACAATCGGGTTGCTGGGATTGACGGCCATTTTAAGTTTAAAAATTATTACCGCTTCGCTTTCCAGGTAGTCGGTTCTTCCAGTAAGGTGGAAGAGCAAAAAACAGATATTGTGCCGGCCCTGAATTTCAGCTTGAGTCATGCTTCCCGGCACTGGAATATTTCTGCGGAATATAACCATATACCGGAAGATTTTGAAGCTTCGACCGGTTATATCCGCCGTAAAGATATCCGTCAAATAAGGACCCGGTTGGGGTATAATATCTTCCCCCAGAATGATTTGATCGTATCCATCCAGCCTTCCCTAGAATACCGGCGGGCCTACGATTTTAACAATATCCTGACTGATGATGAAATCCGGATTGGAGGCATTATCACCGGCTGGAGAGGTTCTTTTTTCTGGGGGGGTTACACTACTGAACTTGAACGCTACGAAGGAATTGATTTTAAACGCCAGGGTATCCGATTAAGCATTAACTCTCAGCCATTTGCCTGGCTAAACGGAAATATATCCTATTCGGCGGGAGATTCGATCTACTACTCAGACGACCCTTACCTGGGTTATAAAAGCTCTATCGGAGTAAGAACCACGCTTAAACCTTTGTCCAACCTGCGTATTTATTACAGCTTAAATAATGACACCTTTTCAAAAAGCAAGGGGGGAGAAAGAGTATACCGTATTAATATTTTTAGCCAGCGGATAAGTTACCAGCTAACGCGAACAATCTCTTTCCGGCTTATAACCGATTACAATGATTATTACAAAGACCTTTATAACAGTCTTCTCCTCAGCTACCAATATCGTCCCGGTACTGTATTTTTCTTAGGCATGGATGACAACCGGGAACAGGATGAGGCAGGAATATTTGCCGGGACAGGCCGCTACTATTTTGTAAAATTCTCCTATTGGTGGCGGATATAAGAGCGGAATTATTTTGTTTCTTTTATTCCTACTTTATTGATATAATAAGTAGTCATGAAAAAAATCAAGGTTGCATTTTTGGTACTTATTTTTCTGTTTCCTGCCACCTTTCTTTCGGAAGCAAAGAATGAATTTGATCTGAAAGAGCTCATCCAAATCGGCCTCGCAAATAATCTTCTTATTTCGGCGTAGCTGCGGGCGATAGAAGCAAAAAAAGCATCGTATGCCTCCTCGAAAAGATTAATTAATCCTGAGATAGAATTGGTTACGGGGAAAGCCAGAGCATATAACGGGATTGAAAAAAGAAATACCGGGGGATTAAGAATAACCCAACCTATTGAAAACCCGTTTAAAAGGCATTACAGGATTCAGGCTCGAAAAAATGACTTGGAAGCAGCGGCATATCTATACCAGTACAACCGGCTTGAAATAGGGTTCTTTATAAAGACCCAATTTTATCAGCTGCTTATGCTGGAAGAGAACCAAGACATAGCGCAGAAAAATCTCCAATCCATCCAGGATATTTATAAGCTGATTCAAAAAAGAGCGGAACTTGGAGAAGTTAAAGAATTGGAAGCTATCAAACTCTATGTAGAAACCCTAAAAGCCCAGAAAGAACTAAGCCGTCTCGAAACAGAAATACGCCTGGCTAAAAATAACCTCAATAAGCTCTTGGGCAATGCCCTTCCCACGGATTTTTCTGTAAGCGGACAGCTTGAATATTTGCAGATCTCCCTTCTGGAAGATACTCTTCTCAAAAAAACCCTTTCCAGCCACCCTCTCTTAAAACAAAAAGAAAGAATATTGGAACAGACAAAAAGTAATTTAAATTTTATAAAATGGCAGCGTTTGCCTGATTTTAAACTCTCCGGCTTCAGCCAAAAAGAACTGGATGGGAAAAACCAGGGGATCGGCATAAGCTTTGATCTCCCTCTCTGGAACTTTAAATCCACAGAAATTGCCGAAGCGGAAAATCTTTCCCTGAAGCAGGGTGATGAATTGTCGGCTCTGCAGATAGAACTTGTAACCCAGGTAAAAGCTAAGCTTAGTCAGCTTAAATTATCCCAACAAACAATTGGACTTTTCAGGACAGGGCTCCTAAAACAGGCTGAAGCAAGTTTGAAAATATCAGAGGCAAGCTATAAGGAAGGAGAGATCTCGCTTATCGACTTTTTGGACTCCCAGAGGACATACTATAGTATACGGGAAGACTTTCATGAGGCTCTCTATAACTTAAATGCAGACAAGGCAGCCTTAGAAAAAGCTATTGGGGAAGAATTGAAATGAAAAAATTTATTATTTTCTTGGCTGTGATTTTAATGGCTTTTTGTGGCGGACGTAAAGATAAAGAGCACACTCATGAGGCTCAAGGAGAGCAAGCTCAAACACACACCCAGGATCAGGAAGGACTCGAACATGAACATTCTGAACTGCAAGTCACCCTTGCTCAGCAGAAAGAATGGGGGATCGTCACAGGAAGAACACAAAAACAGAACATTGCTTCCCGGTTCTCTCTTCCCGTAACCCTGTCTCTCAATCTAAATAAAACCGCCCATATCTCATCCTTTGTTGATGGACAGGTCGATTTTCTCTCTGTAGACTTGGGTAGCAAAGTGAGAAAAGGGCAGCCTTTAATAACCATCAACTCTCCCGGCTTTGCTCAAGCCCAGGCTGATTTCCTGCGAGACAGGGCCAAGTTTATCCTCAGCCAGAAAGAATACGAGCGTGCTAAGATGCTCCGCAAAGAAAAAGCCATTGAGGAGAAAGAGTATTTGCGTCGAGAGGCTGAATATCAAAAAAACACAATGGAGTATGGAGCATCGGGATCTAAGCTCCATACATTTGGCATTACTCATAAACAGATCGATGAGCTTATAAAGAAATGCGCCGCTTTAGAAGATAAAGAGTATAAATGTGATATAGCCGATCCTAATCTGCCGCTGCTTTCTCCGATAAATGGGGCTGTGATCTTTAGAGATGTTATAAGCGGCGAACATGTCGAGCCTAACAAAATCCTTTTTACAGTATCTGACCTCAGCACGCTCTGGGTGATGCTGGACGCATATGAAAAGGATATTCCTTTTGTCAGCAAAAAAAGCAATGTTGTCATAAAATCCGCTTTATACCCTGACAAGGAATTTCCAGGAAAAATTACCTACATTAGCGATGTGATCGATGAGCAACTTAGAACTATCAAAGTAAGAGTCGAAGTCAGCAACTTGGAAGGCCTGCTAAAATCAAATATGTATGTCCGGGGATGGATTGAAAATAAGGCTGAAGGAAAGGAAATCCTTGCTGTCCCTGAAGATGCAATTCAGGTTATTGACGGGGAAAAATCCGTTTTTGTACTGGAAAATGAAAATACATTTGCTGTAAGACATGTAGGTATTGGCGGAAAAATCGGCAATTTTAGGATAATCACCTCGGGTCTTGAAGAAGGAGAAAAATTGGTTGTAAAAGGTGCTTTTTCTTTAAAAACGGAATTATCAAAAGCGACTTTCGGGGATACTCATGTACATTAAAGAGAGCTGCCCTCTTGTCCCTAGCCTGGGTTATGCACGAGCCGAGGTTGCCGTAGATACGAAAAAGCAGAGAAAACAGGAAAAACAGGAAAAATAGAAAATTGTAAATGGTAAATGGTAAAACCGTTAAATTTTAGTTAAAAGTCTTCTATTTAGGGAAATTCTGATGTGGCTGAAGCGAGCACAAGCCACATCTGAATTTCATCTTTTATGAATAGTTCAGGTTAGCTATGATAACTAAAATAATCAACTTTTCCCTTAAGCAGAGGTTATTCATTGTCCTGGCTACGGTTCTTGTTGCCGTGCTGGGATTTATTGCTTTTGACAATCTGCCGATCGATGTATTCCCTGATCCGTCCCCTCCTTTAGTCCAAATCTACACAGAAGCCCATGGTATGGCTCCGGAAGAGGTAGAGCGGTTGATATCTTACCCCATAGAAGCATCCATGTTCGGGCTGCCAAAAGTCAAAAAAATTCGCTCTGTTTCCACCTATGCTCTTTCTATCGTAAATGTTTATTTTACAGACAAAACCGATATCTACTGGGCCCGTCAGCTGGTATCCCAGCGGGTTCTTGAAGCCCGGGACCAGATTCCGGAACAGGCGCACAACCCAGTTTTAGGCCCTATTGCCACAGGACTCGGATTGGTTTATTTATACTATCTGGAAGGTAACGGCCAGTCTGCAATGGAGCTAAGAACTATCCAGGACTGGCTTATCAAATACGAATTAAAGTCGGTCCCGGAAATTTCACAGGTCTTAAGTATAGGCGGTGATGTCAAACAATTCCAGATCCTGATAAGCCCTCAGTCCCTGCTTAAGTATGGCCTTTCCATTTCAGACATTACAGAAAAAGTTAGAAAAAACAACCAGAATATCGGAGCCAGTTTTATTACCAAAGGAAAGGAAGAATATATCGTCCGCAGCCTTGGATTGGCTAAAACAGTCAAAGACCTCAATAATATCGTTTTAGCAAATTATCAGGGCACACCGGTCAGGCTCCAGGATATTGCTGTCGTTAAGATCCTGCCTGCGATAAAACGAGGAGCTGCGTTGGCTAATGGGGAGGGAGAAAAGGTCGTTGGTATGGTGCTCAAGCTGTTCGGCTCCAATACTGCCCGGGTCATCGACAATTTAGAGGACAGGATTGCCGAAATAAACAAATCACTGCCTGAAGGAGTAAAAATCTTTCCTTTCTATAACCAGGCTTCTCTGGTTAAGAAATGTTTTTCTACAGTCTCAACCAATCTTATCCTGGGAATAATCCTTATCATCATTGTTTTATTTCTGTTTATGGGAGATTTTTCTTCCGCCATGGTCGCAGTCTTTTCGCTGCCTTTCTCAATTCTTTTCACATTCATTATGATGAAGAGCATTAACTTGGCTGCAGACCTGATATCTTTCGGAGGCCTTGCTATTGCCATCGGCTTGATCGCAGATGCAGCTATTATCCTGGTTGAAAATATCCACCGCCATATCCAAGCTCCCGGAGAAAGCAAGATCCAGGCAATTGTTTCAGCTGGGGAAGAAGTCGGCCGCCCCCTCTTTTTTGCCATCGCTATCATCATCCTGGTCTTTCTTCCCATATTTACCCTCTCCGGAGTAGAAGGGGTCATGTTCCGGCCTCTGGGCTATACTATTTCTTTTGCCCTGATTGGATCTTTGCTCTTTACGATTATATTGGTCCCGGCATTTTCTTTTTATTTCCTTAAACAAAAGCCAAAATCATCCCAGGAGCCATTTTTAATTAGAAAGATTAAGAAAGGTTACCTGCCCTTCTTCCAACTCTGCCGGAAACACCGCCTAAAGGTCTTTGTGGCTACTTTTATAGTCTTTGTCTCAGGTCTTTGTCTGATGCCTTTTCTGGGAAGAGAATATATCCCCTATTTAGAAGAAGGAACCCTGCATCTCAGGGCTACTTATGATCCCAATATTAGCCTTAAGGAGACAATATCAGTAACTTCGGAAATTGAAAAAGTGCTTATAGATGTGCCTGAAGTCACCGGGGTTTTAAGTCGTATTGGCAGGGGAGAAGTCGGCAGTCATGCCCATTTTATTAATGATGCGGAAATACTTATCAATTTGAAGCCTATCCAGAAATGGAAGCATTTCAACAATAAAGACGAGATTATTAAAGAGATTGAACATCGGCTGGAAAGGTTTCCGGGAATAAACCTTAATATGACCGAGCCTATTGCTCATAACCTGGATGAACTGCTTACTGGAGTTAAAGCCCAGGTAGCAATCAAAATATTTGGTGAAAACTTTGAGATACTGAAAGAAAGTTCGGTTAAAATAAAAGAGGTGATCTCTGCGATTCAAGGGGCGACTGATGTGCAGGTCGAGCAGTTTACCGGACAGAATTACATACAGATTATTCTAAAACGGGAAAGCATTGCGCGGTATGGCTTGAATATCAGAGATATCCAGGAAACTATTGAAGCGGCGGTAGGGGGGATAACTCTTGGCCAGATCTATGAAGAACAGAAAAGGTTTGATATTTTTCTTAGGTTTGAACCAGAGTTTAGAAATGATATTGAGCAGATCAAAAATTTGCTTATCAGCCTACCTGGGGGGGGGCAGATCCCGCTTGTATCCATAGCCGAAATAGAAGAAGTTGTCGGCCCGCGGGTAATAAGCAGGGAAGGAAATAAACGGTTCATTACTGTTCAATGTAATATCAGAGGTAGAGATATCGGAACTTTCGTTAAAGAGGCTAAGAGGAAAATTGAGGAGAGGGTAGATCTCCCCCCTGAATATTTGGTTAAATGGGGCGGCCAATTTGAACTCCAACAGCGAGCAAGCAAACGCCTGTCAGTCATCACCCCAATAACTCTGG
>JAUWNW010000070.1 GCA_030612445.1 Candidatus Aminicenantota bacterium | reverse complement strand
CAGCAAGGACATAAAAGAGCAGGGACTCAAATTCCCGGAGGTTAAAAAACCGGAGCCCTTATTTTATGAACTCAATGATAAAGAAGACGATATTTTTAATAAAACCATTGACCTCATTGCCAATCAATTCAGATACGCACGTTACATGCCCATGCTTTATTATGAAGGCAAGATGGATCATTCTGAAGAACAAGCCCAAAGGAACATGGGTAGGTTTATGAAAATACTGCTTGTTAAACGACTGGAAAGCAGCTTCTTTGCATTTAGAAATTCAGTGGACAGATTCTTGTATTCCTACGAGATGTTCATAAAAGAGCTGGACAACGGTTATGTGTATGTAAGTAAGAAGCATATAAACAAGATATTTGAACTCCTGGAAAACGATGATGACGAGGCAATCCAGAGATTAATAGATGAAAGCAAAGCGGAAAAATATGAGAGCAAAGATTTCAGAGAAGAACTAAAAAAAGATCTGCAGCATGACCATGCCATCCTGACGGAAGTCAAAAAACTTTGGCAGAACATTAACCGGGACCCGAAGCTTTTAAAATTTGCAAACGAGCTGTCAGAAAATGCTATCTTACGAAAAAACCATATCATCATATTTACCGAATCAAAGGAAACTGCCAATTATCTGTTTAAAAATATTAATAAAGAGTATCCCGGTAAGGTTCTTTTGTTTACCGGCGATTCAGGTGAATCTGCCCGTGATAAGGTGCTTGAAAACTTTGACGCCCGCGCCCGCCATCCTAAAGATGATTATCGCATCCTAGTCTCTACCGAAGTCATGTCAGAAGGTGTTAACCTGCATAGAGCTAATGTGGTGATTAATTATGACATACCCTGGAATCCGACCCGCATGATGCAGAGAGTAGGGCGTATTAACCGGATAGATACAGCCTTTGACGTTATCCATACCTTCAATTTTTTCCCTACTACCCAATCAAATGACCAGATAAAGCTGAAAGAAGCAGCAGAAGCCAAAATCAATGCCTTTCTGACTCTTCTTGGCGGTGATGCAGAGCTTTTAACAGAAGGTGAGCCAATTGCCTCCCACGAGTTGTTTGATCGCTTGATTTCAAAGAAAACATTAGAAGGCGATGATGAAGAGGAAGAAAGCGAACTGAAATATCTCCAGGTTATCCGGGATATCCGCGAAAACGACCCTGACCTTTTTGAAAAAATAAAACACCTACCCAAAAAAGCCCGCACAGCAAAACAAATCAACTCTATTGCTGCAGCGCTTATCACCTACTTTCGCCGGGGGAAACTGCAAAAGTTTTTCATGGCACAGGCTAAAAAAGAAGCCCAGGAACTGGATTTTATGTCAGCTGCAGGATTGCTTGAAAGCGGGCCTAATGAAAAAAAGAAAAAGCTTCCTTTAGAGATTTATAATCTTTTGGACAGTAACAAGGCAGCATTTCTTATCGCTACAACCGAAGAAATGGCTGAACCTCAGAAAAGAAGAGGTCGCGACAGTGCCGCCAATATCCTGCGCATTCTAAAGGCAACCATTAAAAACACGAAAAAATTCACAGAAGACCAGGAACTTTATCTTAAAAAAGTATTAACTCAGCTTGAAGAAGGCGGGCTGCCCAAACAGACGACAAAAAGTACATTAAAAGCTCTAAATGACTTAAAAAATGAACTTGTCAATCCTTTCAAGGTACTGGCAGTGCTCCAGACCCATATACCCGAACGGCTGCTGCAAAGCCACTATGCAGAGCAGAACCCGGCAGTATTCGGTAAACGCGAAGTGATACTTTCATTATATCTTGCAGGTAAATAAATATGACTAAACAACAGGCGCAGCAAATTATCAGGGATACTTTTGAAAGCTCTTTTGATAAAAACAAATTTACCGGATTTATTAAAAACCTTTTGAACAGGATTGAGGACGCGCCCTTTACTTATAGGGGAAGTTATATTCCCGATGCCTATAAGCAATACATAAAAACACTGGAACGTATCGGCAAATTCAGCGATGGTGAAAACAACATTGATATCCTTGTCATAACCTTACAGAAAGAGACATCCCTTGAACGAGCCCGTACCATGCAGCGTAATTTTGTTGCCTGGTACTTAAACGGCAGTCGGGGCGGTGTAATGAAAGATGCGGCATTGGCGGCGTTTGTTTCACCAGATAAAACGGACTGGCGTTTTTCACTGGTCAAGATGGAGTATAAGTTTGAAAAGACCAAAACCGGCAAAGTGAAGGTAAAGGAAGAATTCACCCCGGCCCGGCGTTGGTCTTTTCTGGTGGGCGCCAACGAAAAAAGCCACACTGCCCAAAGCAGTCTTGTTAAAATTCTGGCAAATGATGAACAGGCCCCAACCTTGCAAGAGATCGAAAAAGCCTTTGATATTGAGACTGTCACTAAAGAGTTTTTCCTAAAATACCGTGAACTTTTCCTACGAATAAAGGAAGAATTGGACAGAGTTGTTAAAAATGACACGAAAGTTGAGGCTGATTTTAACTCAAAAGGTGTTGATACAGTCAACTTTGCCAAGAAACTGCTGGGCCAGATTATATTTCTTTATTTTCTGCAGAAAAAGGGCTGGTTCGGAGTAGAGCGTGATGCGGACTGGGGTGAAGGCTCCAAGCATTTTATGAGGGAGCTATTTGAAAGTAAGCACGGACCATATAAGAATTTTTTCAATGATATTCTGGAACCTCTTTTTTATGATGCATTATCAAGAGATCGCTCTGACATTGACCATTGGAATGACCAATTTAAATGTAAGATTCCTTTTTTGAATGGGGGACTATTCGATCCCATTGGTAATTATAGCTGGTATAGCACGGATATACTCTTACCGGACAAGCTCTTTTCCAATACAAATAAGACCAAAGAAGGCGATACCGGTGATGGCATCCTCGATATCTTCGACCTCTACAACTTTACAGTAAAGGAAGACGAACCGCTGGAAAAGGAAGTGGCAATCGACCCGGAACTGCTCGGGAAAGCCTATGAAAAATTCAATGCCATCCGTCCGGATAATTATGATGAATTCAAAAAGGCATTAAAGAGCGGAAAAAAAGGCGAGGAAAACAAATTCAACAAAAAATTCGGCGTTTATTACACGCCCCGTGAGATTGTCCATTACATGTGCCAGCAGAGCTTGATTAATTATCTGGCAACCGAACTGGACGGAAAAGCAAGCAAGGAAGATATCGAAACACTAATACACATCGGAGAACATATCAGTGAAAATGAAGTAGCAGCACTAATAAAAGAACAAAGCATTAAAGAGGGAAAGCAGAAAACCTCTGAGTACAAATTAAAACTAACAGAAAGCATCCGCAAGAACGCCGCACTGATTGACGACAAACTGGCGGATATTACTGTCTGCGACCCGGCAGTGGGTTCCGGCGCTTTCCCGGTGGGCATGATGCAAGAAATTGTAAGGGCGCGGAATGTGCTTTCAGTTTTTCTTAATGACAACAGTAGAAGATCTTATGAATTCAAACGCCGCTGTATTGAACATTCGCTTTATGGTGTGGACATTGACCCGGGTGCGGTGGAAATTGCCAAACTGCGGCTCTGGCTGTCGCTGGTAGTGGATGAGGATGATATTAAGAACATTAAGCCCCTGCCGAACCTGGAATACAAGATTGTTAGAGGAAATTCACTCATTGGTTTTCCTGAAAATTGGGATTCTCAAATTTCAAAAGAAATTGAAGAGTTAAAACATAAATTTTTTAGTGAAACAAATACAAGCAAAAAAATTGAACTGAAAAAACACATTGATGATAAGTTGAATTATAGATATGAAAATTCGCTAAAAACTTTTGGCTATAAAATTGATTTTGATTTCAAAATGGTATTCTCCGAGGTGTTTCACCAAAAAGGTGGGTTTGATGTGGTGATTGCCAATCCGCCGTATCTAAAGGAAAGGGATAACAGAAAAGTATTTGAATCTGCAAACAACTCTGATTTTGGCAAGAAGTATCATCAAGGTAAAATGGATTATTGGTATTATTTCCTTCATAAAGCAATTGATGTTGTTAGGAAAGAAGGAATTATTTCATACATAACATCACGATATTGGCTAAACAGCAGTGGGGCAAAGAAATTAATACAGCGTGTAAAAAATGAGCTTTCTTTCATTCATTTCATTGATATTGGCAAATTAAAAGTATTTGATGAAGTAGCAGGTCATCATATGGTAGCTATATATCAGAGGCAAATGAAAGAACAATTTATTTACAAGCAACTGGTAAACGATTTATCAGATATTTATAGTGATATAGATACTGAAAATGTTCAAATTAAATTTTTATCTAACAAGAATGTTTTTTGTGATACAGATGAGATTATATTAGATAAGTCATTTTACAACTACACAAATACTATCAATCTTGGAGCAATAACTGATATAACACAGGGGGTTGTTCAAAATCCTGATAAAGTATCAGGCAAATTTGCAAGTAAGTTTAAACTTAATAAAGGAGACGGTGTTTTTGTCTTAACAAAAAATGAATTTGACCAGATAGAGCTTTCAAAAGATGAAATGAAATACATAAAGTATTTCTATGATGAAATAGATTATTCAAAATATAGATTTAATAAAGATGACTATAAAATATTAATCTACATCACTAAAAACAATTGTAAAAATATCAATAAATTTCCAGGGATAAAGAACCATCTTATTTGCTTTAAGAAAATTATGGATCAAAGAAGAGAGACTAAAAAAGGTACAATTAAATGGTTTCAACTACATTGGCCAAGAAATGAAAAGTATTTTAACAATAATAAAATAGTTATACCTTCAATGTTTAGGACAAGGCAAGCAACATATGTCGAGGATGAAGCATATTTTGGATTATCTACTAATATAATAATACAAAAAAATGAGAAGTATAGTTTAAAGTATATTGTTGCTATACTTAACTCAAAGTTTGCTGAAAAGTGGTTTTACTTAAATGGTAAAAAGCGTGGTGCGGGCGTTGATATTGGAGTTCAAAAACTAAGACAGTTCCCCATTAAGAATATAGATAATAATAAACAAAAGCCTTTCATTGCTCTTGTTAATACAATACTTGCAACGACTGAATCCGAAGATTATACAGAAAACCCCCAAAAACAAGCCAAAGTAAAAGTCCTTGAAGCCGAAATTGACCAGATGGTTTACCAACTCTACGACCTCACTCCAGAGGAAATAAAAATTGTGGAAGGCGAAAATGAAAACGCTGATTGAGTAGATAAAAGTCCAGGACAGTGAAGCAAAGTTTAAAATTCTACCTGGCAGTATATTTTTAGACACAAATGTCTTACAATGCCTTAAGGATTTCAGCAAAAATATCATTGAGAACTACTAAAAGCTTGACGAATCGGATTCTAAAAAAAGGATGAGAAATGATTGATCGGATGCGATTTAGCCAACTGATTGACGGGATATCGAAGAAACCTGGACGTCCACAAATTCCAACCAGACCTGGCATTAAGGAGCTCCGGAGGCTTTATGTAGACGAAAGTAAGAGCATCAGAGACGTTGCTGCAGAGCTGAATTGCTCAAAAGATATGGTTGCCAGGAGTCTCAAGAAGCATGGGATCGAGCGGCGATCGCGGACCAGTAATAAAAAGTTGGCTGATTATTCGATGGAGAACCTGGTGGCTGATGTCCAGAAGAAGGGGATTCGGGGACTTGCCCGGGAGTTGGGAGTCACAGAGGGGGCTATCCGGTCTCATCTTCGGAAGCTGGATTGAGTTTAATAAAATAGAGTGCGTAGAGGTGTCGCTTAAATACTATTATGTAAACTTAAAGTTCTTTTAACTCTATTATTTTCAACTGTTTCAAAAAACCATAAAATTGTTAACTTATTATAGGAATTATCAGGCTAAAATCCATAAAATTGTTCATTATTTTAGCCATCCAAGTTGACACTTTCCAATGCATACGGTGCTCCAGGGTAACAGTGTCAAAAATCGATCCACCTCAGAATATTGTGATTTTCATTCGTTTACATATACGGATAGTGTGGATTTAAATAAGAAATTAGTAGTGTGGGAAAGGTTTTACAACCTTGATCGTCCGCACGGAGCCTTCAAGGGCAAAACACCCTATGAAGCATTGAGGTGTAAGTTAGTATAACTTAGATTTTGTGCGAGAGGGTATGATATATTGACCTCCCCCCCGTAAACTGATCCAGTATTTATGTTAGTATTTAGCTGGATCTGAGGAGGCAGAATGAGCAGAAAGAAGTACACAACCGAGAAGATAATAACCATGCTTCGAGAAGCAGAGTTATTATCAAATCAGGGAAAATTCATCAAGGAGATCTCTAGGAAGCTAGGTATAACCGAGCAGACATTACCGGTGGAGAAAAGAGTTTATATAATAATTATTAGACGACATAACAAATTCCTGTCTCTCTAAGGAATCTCTATGAAAATGGCAGCCAGGAAAATCTGCTAGTATAAATACGATTCAATCATCACTCATACACCCTGGCATGACTAGAATTTGATGCAGGGGGGATATGGGGCTTTTTGGATTTTCCAACTCCTGCAATTCATGTACCCTTGCTCTCCTGATTTTAAAACTTTCTCTATAGGGATTTTCTCTTCTGCTGAGTATTTCCGGCGGGTCCTACGTTTGATCTCCCGAACAATCGATTCAGGCGATGATTTCTTCTTGGTATTCATGCTTATCTCCTTGCGTGATTTTATTATACGCAATCCATCGCTTAAGAAATATCATGAGTGGTCCAAATTTGGCTGAAACGAAACATATTTACCCAAATTTCTGTTGAAAATAAGAGAAATCAATGAATTTCTAGGATATTACTTTGTATGCTATCTTATTTACAGGGAAAAAATGAATTATGTGCAAGAAGTATTGCTGGGATAAAGTAACCCACTTAAAGTATCCTTAATCATCAGGATCTATAGACTCTTGAAGTGAATATTTTTTGTCTTCTTTTCTGAGCCTATAATATTCTTTAAGGCTTCTTTCATCTTCTTCTGAAAGCACAATTGTAATGTTCCTGGAATCCTCTTGAATATCAACTTTATTTGGAGCATAACCGCCATAAATTTTAACAGCCATATCGGTATAAGCGCGCCGGTTAAAGTTATCCGGTTGGTTAGGAAACTGAGGATGCATAGCTTCTGTCACTCCTCGTTTTATCTCTCCTATGATGGCCTCTACAGTTAATCCTTGCCTATGGGCTTCTTCGATGAATATTTTATTACAGGAGAGCTTATCGGTTATTCTTTTCGCCATTATGCTTGCTGTGGATGGAGCATAACCCGCTTGAATAGCTGCTTGTCTCTTATTTTTACCTGCTAATCTATTTCTAAGGAATGATTTTTGTTTATCTGTGGTTAAAACTTTAGATAGTTTATCTTCAAGCTTTTTTCTTGGCCTCCCTCTTTTTGTTTTAATTTCTTGTTTTTGATTTATCATTATATTCCCAATATTATATTTGATGTGGGATCAGAACCATATATTTCTGTTCTCCCATATAGTCTGTCTTTATTATATTTGATCTATATGTAGTATTTTATACTGATGTTGGAATAAGTTCAAGAAAATGAATTATCAAGCTTGGAGGAATTATAAAGCTATAGAGATTATGATATTTCTAAGAGAACAAATTTTATCTACTTGCGAAAGATATAAATGGTAATTTTTTCCTGGGTGGAAGCCTTGAAGACTTCATTAAATAATATTTTTTACCTTCTTTAAATTTCATAATGTGACTAATAAGATCTTCTTTAGATTTTTCAGCTATTTCTATACTTTCTTTATTGAATTTTATTGAGCAAGGGTTGATTCTTATTAACTTAGGACGATATCCAGGAATGAATATTCCTTGTCTGTATATAGAGTCCCAATAATCTGTGTTGCTTATTAGTGGAAAACATTGTTTTTTTATTTTTTTCTTTAGGGCAGTAAATTTTTTACCTGGCTTGATTGCATCATCACTTATTGAAATTTCGCTTCCATATGATGTGTTTTTAAGCCGTTCATAAAACCACTTTAATAGTCTAATGATATTTGCCCATTGGATTCCATTATTGTTTTTCATTTCAAAAGCCCATAATAAAGCAATTTTATGTATTTTATTTATTGGCTGGCCCTTTATATTTGGTGGGGGAAAGTCTAAGTATTGTTTTATCCACCTTGCTCTTGCATCAAGAGTCCAGAAAAAACGTTCGAGCCTGAACTTATGGATAATATAATTATCTTTTTCTTTCGCGCTTTTCATTTCTTTATAACGTTCAAAAATTGGATATTTATATGGATAATTGCCAATACGCTCCATTATTTCTTTCTTTATTTTTTTTATATATTCAAGTTCGCTTTCTATTGAACTTTTTTTCATTCCGAAGTAAGGATATCCCCAAAAAGCGTCCATTAACACTAGCGCTAAACTGTAAGCATAATTCAATAATTTGTGCCCCAAATTAGCATCTAATTTTTCTTTGTCCCACAATATATCAATTTTATCTGAATAACTCACATAAAAATTATACTTAGAAGATGATAGAAATTCAATGATGATTTCTTAAAAAAAAAGGGGGGGGATTAATGACCTAAGAAAAAACCATTAACCCCCCCTCTAAGTTATTGATAACAAAACATTTATGTTGACATTTAAGAAATTATCATTTATGATGAGAGGACTAAAATGAAAAATAGATTCAAAGAAGCAAGGTTTTTTGCAAGGAAGCCGCAGTGCCAGTTATGGCTTGAGACTGGGATTCATTACTCAACCATATCGAGAATTGAGTGTGGATATATTAAACCAACAAAAAGCCAGAAACAAAAACTATCTAAAGCTTTGAAAGTAAGAGAAGACTGGTTATTTCCCAATCAGCAGAATAATTAAGGAGACAAGGTGAAAATCACAAGGTCAAGAGCTATAAGGCTTCATTGTTTAGATTGCGCTGGCGGGAGCTCAAAAGAAGTAACCTTGTGCCGCATTGCAAGTTGTCCGTTATGGCAATATAGATTTGGCAATTCTTTAGATAACAAGTTTTTTCTTAGTCGAATGAACAAAGCAAAAACTTCATATCCAAAAGATTTTCCTGAAATGTTGTCAGCATTAAAGCAGCAGTTAAAATATATTAACGATATAAAAGTCAAGGCTTACGTAGCAAAATTTCTGGAAGCAAATAAAATTTATTAATAATCTTACCCTTATACCTGCATAAATATTGCTCAGATGGTAGCTAGGGCAGGTTCAGGGCGCTAGAAAAGGCTATTAAGGTACCACCAAGGAGCTTAAACATGATAAGCAAATTAAAAGAAAGGCATTTAGCATTTGGCTCTCGACTTATTGATGTGGCCAATCGGAGTGGTTTGAGTATAAGAAGAATCTGGAATCTTGAGAACAACGTTGTTTATCGGGTCGAAGAGGATACAAGGCGCAAGCTAGCGAAATACTTAGAGCCTCGAATAGAGAAGATTCTCGGGAAAGTTTAAATGGCAAAAAGGCTCTTGATGGTTTGCGATTTAGCTGAATTTTTAGGCTGCTTAACTTATTTGTTATGCAAATTAACCCGGCTGCGGAAAATCCCTTATGTTAAATGGAGGGGTTGCTTTCAGTTCTATGTGAGTCTGCGTGACCGTTTTATTGAGGAGAACATAAAGCAGCCTGTTGACTGGGTAAAAAAATCAGAGGTTGAAAGAAGCATCAATGAAATGGTTTAAGCACAGGAATGACATGTTAGAGGATAGTAAATTCCAAATATGTTTGGATAAGTTTGGCCCTAAAGGTCCCTATGCTTATATCAGGCTTCTTGAAATATTTGCAAAGCACTTTGATCCTGAAACACCGGAAACATTTGTGGAAAGCAAGCGGAAAATTATGGTTGAGATTTTTCCAACTTGTGGTCAAAAGACTGGAAAAAAAATACTCGATTTTTTCCAAGGCGTAGGATTGCTAAAATATATGATTAGAGGAAAGGAAATCCTATTTACTTGCCAAGTAATGAAAGAATTGGCAGACGAATATACGCAAAAATGTATGAAAAAAAAGAGGGATTAATGTCGGGAGTAACCCAGGAGTCGATGTCGGGAGTTCTTTTAATTCTCTTTCTTCTTCTAAGGTGTAAAGTATTATGATTTATAGATGCTTATACATTATAGATGTTGTGTTGGCTGCTAAAAAAATAGAGGTGAGCTATGTACAACAGGATTAATGCCTACGAAAAACAGATTACTGGCTGGAGGGACCTTTCTTTATCAGCAAAGAAGGTCTTCAATACAAACGACTCGCTCAGACAAAATCCAGCATATCAAGAGGATAAGCATTTACGTTTGATCCTTGAAACGGAACCACCAACCCGGAAAGACAATAATTAATCATCCTTAATATTTGAATTTTTATGAGCAAAACATTATTGACTGTCAAAGAAACCAGCTCCTTCCTCCAGGTGCATCCTAACACTCTCTATAAATGGGTGGCTAAAGAAAAAATCCCCCATTTGAAGTTTAATGGATTACTGCGATTTGAACTAGATAAAGTCACGGAAAGTCAACGAAATCTCAAACAAAATAACGATCTTTTAAATCTTCTTCCAAAGGTTGACTTATCACTTGAAAATTATGATAGAATGCTTCTGAAAGGAGATAGCGCTGTGAGTAAAAAAAAGCAGCGCTGGAATTATGGTTTTGGGGCAGTTTATTCAAGGATAACAGCCCAAGGAAAAAAGCGTTGGTATATCGACTACAAATTAGGAGGCAAAAGAATTAGACAGGTCGTCAACGCAGCTCAGACTCGAGCTGATGCTGTGTTTGTTCTTCAGGAGAAAGTCGCGGCATCTTTCAGTGATTCTCATAACTTGAAACGGAGGATAAAAAAACTTAAATTTTCAGAATTTGCTGAGATTTACCTTGATGATTATGCTAAGACAAACAAAAAGAGCTGGATGGACGACAAGTACAGGATTGAAGCCAATATGAACCCATTCTTTGGTGAGTATTATCTTAAGGACATATCTCCCTTGCTTATTGAGAGGTATAAAACAGAACGACTCAAATCAGGAGTTACAAAGTCAACCGTAAACCGTGAGCTTACTATTATGAAAAAGATGTTCAATCTGGCAATCGATTGGAAGCTGGCCAAGGATAATCCATTCTCTAAGGTGAAGTTATTTTCAGAAAAGGATACGCAGAAAGAGAGAATTTTAACCAAAGAAGAAGAGGAGAGGCTATTAGCTGAAAGCCCAGATTACCTGAGATCTATTCTCACAGTTGCCTTAAATACCGGAATGCGGAGAGGAGAAATATTGAATCTCAAATGGAGCCAGGTAGACTTTGAAAGAGGGATCATCCGGGTAGAGCGGACTAAAAGTGGCAAGAATAGATTAATCCCGATTAATAATGATGTTCATGTAGTGTTAATGAGAACCAGAGACGAGGCTCAGGTAGGGAAACATGTGTTCCCTAACCCGAAGACAGGGCAGCCCTATACAGAGGTTAAGAAGAGTTTTAAGGCCGCTTGTAAAAGAGCTGGAATTTCAGACCTTAGGTTCCATGATTTGAGACACACTTTCGCAACGCGGCTAATCGGTTTAGGAGTAGATCTAATTACTGTGAGGGATCTTCTTGGTCATTTTAGCGTAAGGGTCACACAACGGTACACACATTCAAACCAGAATCAGAAAGAGGATGCCGTCCGAAAGTTGAATCAAAAAACCCAGAAAGGGACCAAAAATTCAGAAGCTCTGTCACATATTTGGCACATTTCCAAAGATGAATCCTCTGTAAGACGTGTAACCAACATGTTTTCAATCAATTAAGATGATGCACAGAAAGAGGAACGCCGGCCTGTCACGCCGGAGGTCGCGAGTTCAAGTCTCGTCGGCCCCGCCATTTTCAATTTCCCTTCCCCTTATGCAACGAAATAAATGGGGTCAGGCCTTTAAAACTTTTATAACTATTATTCTATTCTTAACAATGAGTTTAAATTTTAAAAGTTTTAAAGGCCTGATAATCATCTAGAAGATCCTTTTGATGAGAGAGAGGAAGGATTATAGTGTTATTGAAAGAAGGATCTAGATGAAATATTACGGAGCTGCTGATCTGCATTCGAATAATACCTGTTTGGGTATTATCGATGAGTCCGGACGAAAGGTTTTAAAAACAAAGGTTCATAACTATTCCAAACTCATTTTGAATGAGTTGGAGCCTTTCAGGGAAAAACTGCAAGGAATTGTTGTCGAGTCCACCTTCAACTGGTACTGGATTGTGGACGCTATAATGGATGACGGATATAAGGTCCATCTGGCCAATCCGGCTGCCGTCAAACAGTATGATGGACTCAAACGCACCAACGATTTTGACGATGCTTTTCATCTGGCCAATTTATTGAGATTAGGTATTCTTCCTGAAGGATATATCTATCCTAAGGAGCCGAGAGCTGTCAGGGCCCTCTTGCAAAAACGGCTCATACTGGTCCGCCACCGGACCGCTCACACCCTCAGTTTTCAAAGCCTCTACTGCCGCCATAAGGGATTACAACTCCGCAGTAGCGATGTCCAAAGGTTCCGAGACTATGAGTTTGAGGAAATCTCCCCGTTTGAACACGTCCAGCTTGCCGGCCAAGGCAATCGCAAAAACGGTAACAAGTATCTCTACTTATATAGTATAACTCAAAATCAATCAGGGTGAAATGTTTCTCTTGACTTAGATCTTCTAATGGGCGACACAATAAAGTTAACTTATAATTTAGATCAAACGGGTGTTGACTCTGGTCTTCTAGTATGATAAATTTTATTCTGTGATTGGGGGCTACTTAGAGTAGCCGGATTACTAACGAAGATTTCTGATAGAGGAAATCTTGATTTATAGCTTTGCACAAAGATGATGGGCCAGAGAAATGAAGTCTGAGGAATTCAACGATTCTGGACTAACATTGTCTGTGATCATCGCCGTCTATAATGAAAGAGATACCATCGAAGAGATTTTGTACAGAGTACAAGAAGTGCCTTTAAAAAAGGAAATCATTGTAATCGATGATGGCTCGACAGATGGCACCCGGGATTTCCTTAATGCTCTGCAAGAAGGTCCGGACAAAGTTGAGTTCGGAAACTCTGGACAATTCATAGACAAAAGCAGTATCCGCATATTTTTTCTTCCCCAAAATTCGGGAAAAGGTGCTGCCTTGAGGCGAGGTTTTCAGGAAGTCACGGGAGATGTTGTGATCATTCAAGATGCTGACTTGGAATATGATCCTCGTGAATACCCCAAATTGTTAAAGCCGATCGAAGAAGGATTTGCCGATGTGGTCTATGGCTCGCGTTTTATGGGAGGGGCTCCCCACTGAGTCCTCTTTTTTTGGCATTCCACAGGAAATAGATTTCTCACCTTTGTATCCAATATATTTACCGACCTGAACCTCACCGATATGGAAACCTGCTACAAGATGATCAAAACCGATCTGATCCGGAGGATCGACCTGCAGGAAAAGCGATTTGGGATAGAGCCGGAATTGACTGCTAAGCTCGCGAAAATGAAAGTACGCATCTACGAAGTCGGAATTTCCTATTATGGACGGACCTATGCTGAAGGGAAGAAAATAGGCTGGAGAGACGGCTTAAAGGCCTTGTGGTGCATCCTAAGGTACAATTTATTTAATAGAAGCAACTGACCTAAGAGGGGATATTTGATGAAACAAACTAGGCCGGATCATCAAGGCTCCAAAGGAAAATTTTCCCTAGAAAAATATAAAGGACCCTTGAGGCTCCTCCAACTCCTCTTGTATTTGGGATTTTTATTTGCTTGGTTTAAAGGTAATTTTCCTGCCTGGGATTTTATTTCCCTCTCACCTTGGCCCTTTTTTTCCATCTTGCTGGTTGTTACTCTTCTCAGAATAGGAATCCGGGGGGCGCCTCGCCAGAGGTTGCGTGTCAGATTCAGTAAAGAAATAGCGCTTGTTCTAATTCTTCTGTTTGTGGCAATCTTGGTGCGGGTCCCCTTTCTCACACATAGCTGCGGCTTGATCAATAGTGATGATGGTATCTCGGCGCTGGAGGCCAAGCATATCTCGGAAGGGGAAACTCATCCTATTTATTACTATGGTCAAGATTATATGGGGAGTTTTCCCTTCCATATTTATGCTCTCACCTTTAAAATTTTTGGCTATTCCCTATTTTTATACGTTTTTGTGTATTTTCTGTTCTTTTTGGCCTTTATGGTGACTCAATACCTTTTATTCAGAGAGATATTTGCATCTCAAAATCTGGCACTGCTGTTGACCTCGTTTTATGCCCTGCCCCTGGGTCACTTGTTATCCATGTCGTTTTATGCGGGGGCAAATTTTACGCTTGTCTTTTTCTTGGGGAGTCTTTCCATCTATCTGGCTTACCTGGTTTATATCAAGCAAAAAGACGCGTATATTCCGGGGATTGGTTTTCTTTGGGGACTGGCCTTCTGGACGCATCCCATCTCGGTTGCATTTATTGTCTGTGCGGCTTTATTTCTTGTTCTCAGAATCAGGTTTTACTTTAAAAAGTATTTTGTTCTGACGGCTTATTTCTTTTTAGGTGTTTTTCCTGTCGCACTCTATGAATTGGGCACAAATTTCCAGTCATTGCAGTATGCTTTTTCTAGAAGCCAGGCTAAAGTCATGTTTTGGAAAAAAATGGCCAAGATCATAGAGAATTTTCCGGTTTTGATCTCCATGGAGAACAACTTCTTGAATGGTATTTATCTCTTGATTCTGTTACTGGGGATAATCTCGATTGTGGTGACTTCTGTCTGGAAACGCAGGTTTTTGCCCGAGAATATTTTTGTCGTTTTTTTTCTGTCATTCCTGATTATCTACACCCTCTCCAGGTTTCCGGCAGACCAGACCAAGCTGCGATATCTCTATCCTTTCTATTTTTGTCTCCCTGTCCTTTTGGTATCAGCCCTTAACCTCCTGAAGAGCAAGTTGAAATATCTTATGATGGCTGGACTGTTTTTAACGATATTCGGCGTAAGTAACGCCCGAGATGTTGGAAACAGTCTGAGATTGACATGGCAAGCGGATGCTACCTTGAAGCGAGTCGTTCAATCCATGGAGAGCACCGGAGAAAAATGTTGGGCCGCAACCTTCTGGGAAGCGGTCCTTATTTCGGCTATTTCGGGCGAGAAACTGGAGTGTACATCGTATCTTCATTTTTCAGAGGGGAGATATGTCCCTTGGCGCTACAGGCTGTCGTATTTTAATCCAACCGTCTGTACTAACTATTTTTTCTTGAAAGAAGCGGGAGGATTTGCAGTTAGGTTTAAAGAGACCTTGCCGCTCATTCAGGACAATTTTGAAAGGATGTATCAAAAAAAAGACCATCTTATGGGCCTTCTAGATAAATTGCAGATCAAGGCCAATGTAATTCAAGATGAAAAATTTACTTTAATCTATAAGAGTGAAGTTCCTTTGCTCCCCGTAGCCATGAGATCTCCAATTCCCACAAGTATACCCGAGCTTACTCAAACCGAGCTTTACTGTGAGAGGGGCTTTCTCAATCTTGAATTTAATGTAAACCGGCTAACTCAAGAGATGGGGTTCCGGGTTTTTGCTGAAATCCCAGGTTATAGTAAGGTCCACAGAGGGCTCGCTCTTAAGCAGCTGAATCCCAGGATCAGAATTCCCTTCCCGAATAAATCATCTTTCAAGGTTAATTATGGATTGACCTACAAGGGGATCAAGCTCCCTGCCTCAATCAAATCCATTGTTTATTGCCCCAAGCCGAGTGAATCCTTTCAAGCTAAAAAGAAGATCGTTTTTCTTTCCGGAGTGGGACCGGAAGTTCAGGCGTTCGAAAAAGAATTGAGGTTATGTGAAAAAAATATACGACTGCAGATAAATCAAGTTCCTCGAACCGTGAATAAGATCCATATTTCTCTATTCTCTCCCTTCAACTTTTCAAATCCTTTCTGGTATGGAAGATACAACCAGAATGTTCGAGTTGAAATAGATTCTGAATTCGCAATTGAGCAAAATCTTCTATTTGGAGAGAATGCCCTTGAGATTGATCTATCACCGTTTCGTCCCAATAAACGGAGCCATATCATAGAACTCAAGTTTAAATTCCACACACCCTTTGATAAGCATCGTCTTTGGTGTACAGCCGCCTATCTGGATTATGTAAAACTCGAAAAGTAGCTGTTTGCCCTTGTCATAATGCGGATCAAAGTTCTCAATTAAGGTCATATTTCCAGGAAAATAAGGAGGGAGCTCATTTGTTTAGCATGAATTATTCACGAGTCAACTGTTAAGCTCGAGATCAGGCTTCAATTTCCTTTCCCCTTATGCGACAAAATAGATATAAAGCTGGCTGATATTAGC
>JAUWNW010000156.1 GCA_030612445.1 Candidatus Aminicenantota bacterium | reverse complement strand
CCTATCAGGACTTCAAAAGCAGCTATGTCAGATAAAAAAGCCGCCCCAAATAGCCCGGCAAAGAAAAGCAAGCCGAATATCCATCCGGCAGGCATAAGAGAAAAGGTATCAGGTAAAGTTTTAAAAATAAGCCCCGGCCCTGAATCAGGTTTTAATCCTAAAGCAAATACTGCGGGAAAAATTGCAAACCCAGCCATAAGGCCTGCAAGGGAAGCGCCTATTCCGGTAAACAGGGCATTTTTAAGGATATCCGATTTTTTTTCAAGATAAGAGCCGTAAATAACCATAAAAGTACCGCCTAAAGACATAGAGAAAAATGCCATACCCATAGCCGCTGCCATCACAGACGGGGTAAGCTGAGAAAACCTTAACCCGCCAATATACCACTTAAGGCCTTCAGAAGCACCGGGCAGAGTCACAGAGCGCAGAATAAGCAGGGCCAAAATACTGAAAAGTGCAGGTACGATCCATTTACTGGCTTTCTCAATCCCCTTGCGCAGACCCTTGATTAAAACCACTGCACAGGAGCAGATCACCAAGGCCGTCATCATAAGCTGGAGAAGAAACGACTTTAAGACAAAACCTACCTGAGGCGGCAGAATGTCTCCTGCGTGCAGATCCAATCCAAACGCTTTTAAACCCTCAGAAAAAGCATGAAATCCAACCCATCCTACTGCGTTGGAATAATAACCGGTAGCACAAAAAACAATAAAAAACAAAAATGCTCCGACATATTTCCCGCCTGGAAAGCCACCTTTAGCAAAAGCACCCAGCGTGCCCCGGCGTGTATAACGGCCCAACATCCACTCAGCCATAAGCGCAGGGATACATACAAACAAAACTACAGCCAGATAAAACAGCACAAAAGCTGCTCCCCCGAATTTCCCTACCATGTAGGGAAATCTCCAGACAGCGCCCAATCCGACCGCAACTCCGATCATGGTCATAAGCAAGCCGAAATTCGAAGTAAAAGTCTCACGTTTCATTTGCTATCAATCCCAGCCATGAAGCTTATAATACTCGTTTACCATTTTTTTTATATCAACTGTTGAGCCTTTAGTAGGCCCTGAAGGTAAAGGTTCTTTTTGGAACCTTTCCGGAAGAGTATCATCTTCTTTTTTTGCTCCAAACCTTATATTGAGCTTGTGGTCTAAATCAATAGCATCTGTGGTTATTTTCTCCAAGTATTCCGGTGGATAATCCAGACCGGTCCCGGCTTTTAAAAGTCCTGCAATTTTTTTAAAATCCAATATATCCATACATAAACCAATATTCTTACACATGGTCAAACAATCAGTAAGCAGGGCGATTTTTTCCGAGTAGGTCACAAGCTCTGCTTTACCCTCTTCTGATAGACGGTCAGCTGCTTTTTCAGTTCCAAAGCGTTTCTTCGCCTCCTCCTTTCTGTCAGTCAGTTCAAAATAGGGCTCAGCCCGGAGATGGTCTGCACCGCGGGAAGCAACAGCATAGGTCAATCCATATGCTTTGATCCCTCTTGGGTCACCACAAATCATGTCCAATCCTTTGCCCTGCATCACCAGCTTCTGCGCTTCCTCACTAAAGCCAGAGGAAAACCGGGTCGCCCCTTCTGCCAGCATATCCCCGATTCCCCGCCGAAAAACTATCATATCTATAAGCTCACGAATTTTATCTACTTCACCCCATGTAATACTCATCCCATCCAGATCAGAGGCCTTGAGCAGCCCCTTTTCCTGACATTCCATGAGCCAGCCGATAACTTCGGAAGTGGAGATGGAATCCAGGCCCATCTGATTAAGATAGAAATTTATCTCAAGCGCAAAATCAAGGCTCCTGCATCCTATTCTTGAGGTAAAACTGCACAGCGTCTCAAACTCAGGCCCCTCTGCCTCATAGGCTCCAGCTATATAATAACGAGAGCAGTGAAGATTACAATTAAAACAGGCTTTATTCTTAACCTTATAGCGGCCGGCCAGTTCCTGCCCCGAGATATCATCTACATAATCGCAAACTCCTTCCTGAAAATGCCGGGTCGGAAGTATGCCTATCCCATTGAGGTCTTTCATCAACATGGTAGTGCCTAGCTGGTAGCGCTTTTTATACTCATTATGCTTTAATATATCCTTTTCTATTTTCCGGGTTTGATCGAGGAAAGCTAATGGATCGGCCACATCTATAGAGCGGGCTCCTCTTACAGCCAAGGCTTTCAGGTTTTTAGAGCCCATCACAGCTCCCATTCCTGTGCGTCCATTGACCCGGTTACCACTTGAGACAATAGTGGAAAACAGGACAAGATTTTCTCCAGCCGGACCGATCGCAGCTACTTGAACAGCCCAATCCTCCCGGCTTTTTCTAATGGCTGCACTTGTATCAATTATATTTTTCCCTTTCAATTCCGGGCAATCCACAAATTCAACTCCGGACTCAGTTAGCCATAGATAAAGCAGGCTGTCCGCTTTGCCCGTAATAATTATCTGGTCAAACCCGGTCTGTTTCATTTCGGCAGCAAACTGGCCCCCGGCAGCAGAATCACCCAGGATACCGGTTAAGGGCGACTTGGCGGAGACAGTGTAATAAGCAGAAGCAGGAAGCAGGGAGCCGGTCAAAGGACCCACCCCGAAAATCAGAATGTTATTCGGGCCCAAAGGGTCACATTCGGGGTTAAGCTCTTGGAAAAGCCTTTTTGAATTTGCCGCCCTGCCGCCGATAACAGGTCTTATCCAGGAGGGATCAAGCACCTCTACCCTGAAACAACGGTGGGTCAGATCAACCCGCAGAATTTTTCCGCCATATCCGTATTTAAGCACGTTCTTTCCTCCATTCTGCCCTCAGCTTTTGCCCGTTTTTATGAATATAGTGTTTCCTTTTAAGCCCGGGCTTCATCCTCCTGGTTTCCTCTTTAATATCAGAAAGGGACGGACGTTCCTTTTCTTTGCCCTCAAAGGTAATAGCACCTTCAGTACAAGCTTCCACACACTTGGGGTTTCCCCCACACAAGTCACACACATAGACTAAATCATTAAAAATCTCTACAGCCCCAATAGGACAAGCTATTTCACAAGCTCCGCACAGAGTACAGACAGTTGGAGAACAGATAATCTGCCCTAAAGGCCCGAGAGTCAGAGCATCCTCAGGACAGCACATACAATAGCGCTCCTGGCACTGGGCACACACTACCGGCCCATCAATACCCTCCTCATACAACTGGAGGACCTTGATCCGGGACATATGGTTATTGACTCTCCCTGTACGAAAAAAAGCACAGGCGACCTCGCAGCGCCGGCATCCAGTGCATTTACTGATATCTACTTGAATCATTCAATTACTTCCAGGTGGAACTGCACCAAGCCTTTAGGATCTGGACAGGAAAAAGTATCAACACTTTTAACCCAGTGCCCATCTTCCAGTTTATCCCTTTCAGCTAAAACCGGGAATATAGGCATCATACTCTGCAGCGCCCAGATACAGATATACTTCCCATCCGGAACAAAAAGTTTTGATCCCTCTACAATAAAATAATCCCCTATCTGCATGGGAAGGTTACAATAGCCATCTATTTTTGCCACCCTGACTTTTATCTTAGCCATATTTCCAATTCCTCCTAAAAATTAAAACACAAATAATCGACAATAAGTATACTATGCCCAGAAGGAGAAACCATTTACTATTTTCCCGGATATGTTGATAAAGCTCTCCTTCTCCAGGCTGCGGCAGAGGCACCGGATCCCAGGGCAAGCCATATTCCTCAGCCAACCCCCGGATAAAAAGCAGGTGAATAACAGGGATCCCGCGGTAAGCCATGGCAAAAAGTAAGCCTCTTTTCTCGGGAGGCGGAAAATTATGAATATCCGTTAACCCGGGCTTTACTTTAAGGATCTCTTCATCCGTACCCATGTTTGATACATTTCCTCCGATATTAATAAATGCCCGGATCTCAGCTTCGGCTGCATCTGTATCATAGATCCGCATCTTCTTTTCTACATTTGTTTTCAGATCCGGTTCTTCAATAAAAAGCAGTCCACTCTGTTTTACAGCTTCTTTCAGGATAGAGCGCCCTGCAGGCAGCATGTTGTCCCCTGTATCCCGGTCTCCACCTAGAGAAAGGGCGACAGGTTTTACCTCGAACATTCCCTTAGCATCCAAACAGTCCTGAATTTTAAGCCAGTGAAAATGCGGGTCATTCGCACCCCACTGAGAAGCCCCCAGAGAGCATATTACCAGAGGATTCAATTCCATCGCCTCAGCTGCTGAAAGCACTGCAATTATAAGCGCCGGAAAAGAGCCGGAAGCTCCCACTGCAATCGTATCCCCCCTTTTTACTCCTGCTTTTTTAAGCAGCATCACCACTAACCCGGCAAAATTGGGATTGGTAGTTGTACGTTTTGCCTCAAGCTGTCCGAGCGAGGTCGTTATTTCCGAATATTCTCGTCCGATAAGGCCTGTCAGATTGAGATCACTCTTGTGGTCCAAGCCGGAACCGTTTTGTCTGCGGCAGTCTGATACTGCTTCTGATGCCTGCGCCATCAGGCGGGAAGCAGCGACCATATCCTTTTTCAAAACATTTACATCTTTCATAGGAGCAGTCCTGGCCAGAACATAAAAGACCAGACTTAAGAGGAAAAGCCAAATATATATCCGGGAACCCGGTTTATTTCCCCTCGCCGCCCTATCCACTTTAAAACCTGCATATAGAACATTTCAAAGGGTCTTTCTCGTTTATCCATGTTTTCCAATTATTATATCTGGGAAAATACATGAACATAAGAAACAAGGAGACAAAAAGCAAAATGTAAAAATCCTGGTTTAATCCGGCTAAAAGAAACAGAACAAGACCTAATACTGCCGGAATCTCAGATAAGGCAAGAATCAATATGGAAGTTTTAAAAAGATCGTCAACCAGATTTGTTTTTTTAGAAGAAAATATTTTCCTTAAAAGAAAGCCTCTCAATATCCTGATAAGGATCACTTGAAAAACAGCAACCCCATAAAAAACGTATCTTAAAAGCATGGTATTTTTTATCTCTACCAATCCGGAGAAAGGGGCCATCCGGGCTCTTATTATCTCTACAGCTACCAGATAAATAAACAATACAGCCAGCATTGATGATGCCATGACCACCGCAGTTTTAACAACTTTTTTTAAATCATCATTTTTAATATTACTTGAGTTACTCATTCTGATCTTATCCTCTCAAAATCCAGGCTAAAAGTAAAATTACCCAAAAAGCTTTTATTTTTTCTTATAATCAAAGGACTTATCAGGGTAAGGGGGAGGTTCCGGGACATCTACAGGATGTTTCCGTATCTCTTCTTTTAAAAAGGCAATGGCAGCTTCAAGCTGAGCATCTTTCCCTTTAAATGTCGCATGCGGCAAATTGTCAACTACTATATCGGGGTCTACACCGTGTCCTTCGATCAACCATTCTCTTTCAGGTCCGTAAACGCCTGTCTGGGGAGCTCTTGCCAAGCCCCGGTCTGTAAGGCGGTTATTGCTGCTCAGCCAGATCTCACCTCCCCAGGTCCGGGTGCCGATAACTTTACCCAGGCCCAGCCTCCGGAATCCCTCTGCAAAGGCTTCTCCATCTGAAGCAGTGTTTTCATCACAAAGAACCACCATGTGCCCTCTGAAGGCATAATTCATGTTCCAGTAAGGATCACCAGTACGAGGTTTCCAAAAAAACCACGCTTTTCTAAGCAGCTTTCCCAGGATAATACTGTCAATGTTTCCACCCCTGTTATGTCTGACGTCCACTATTAATCCCTTGCGTTTAAAGACGGGATAAAAATTTCGGTACCATTCTGTGATATTACTACCTCCCATAGCCCTAAGATGGACATACCCTATGTCGCCGCCTCCTTCTTCCTCGACCTGTAAACGGCGCGTATATTCCCAGTCACTGTACCTGAGGCCTGCTTCATACCCGATGGGGATAACAACAGCACGGCTGATTTTTCCTGTTTCAGCAGATTTGATCTCGATAAGAACCTGGGTGCCTGCCTTGTTGCGCAGCAAAGCATTTGGATGCCGGACTGAAAGGGTACTGCGACCATTGATACTTAAAAGGATATCACCTTCCCTGACATTCAAATCCGGATCGGCCAGAGGGGAAAGCTCCTCGGGATAATCCGGGTCTGATTTATAAATATAATCTATTCTATAACCGCCGGCTGTTTTATCCCGCTCAAGCTTAGCTCCCAAAGAAGCG
>JAUWNW010000107.1 GCA_030612445.1 Candidatus Aminicenantota bacterium | reverse complement strand
GCAAATAGACCCTTACCGGCAAAAGGCAAAGCCGCTCCTGCTAAAACCGATTTCTTAATAAAATCACGCCTGCTAAATTGATCAATTCCCATATTGCTCTCCTTACTTGTCTGTCTTCAGATCATGAAAAAATACTTCTCTTTGATAATAAATTATGATCTAAAATAAAACAAGTGGAAAACAAACTGGAGTTCACTTTCAATTTAAGACATGGATAGTGGTAAGTCCCTCGTATTATGTTATCTTTTTTTTACGCTTCCAGAGCTTGATGTGCTTTGATCTATGCGGGGGTTTCCCGAATAATAGAGATTGCCACTGCTGCTAATCCGGACATAAAGGTAATCCTCAACCTGCAGATATGCATCCCCGCTGCTGCTAATGCGAACACGGGCTTCTCTGCTTTCAAGGTTTCTGGCCTGATAGTCTCCGGAACTGCTGATAGAGACATCCTGCTTCTCTACATTTCCCCTGTCTATATCAAGATCTCCACTGCTTGAGATATTAACATCTATTGTATTAGCCTGCAGCTTAGGGATAAAAAGATCTCCTGAACTGCTGATGCTAACATCTAGGGATTTAACATCCAGCTCACCTGTTCTTAAATCACCGGAACTACTTACACTAAATTTCAGCCGGTCTGTATTTAAGTCTGGAGCTTCGATATCCCCGCTGCTTGATATCTTGATGCTTTCTAATTCCTTAACCGTAAGATAATAGCTTACCTTTTTTCTCGGCCGAATATTTATATTTCTGCGTGTATCAATGGTCAGGACGCCGTTTCTTATATCTGTTTCAAAATATTCCAGAAGATTATCTTCAGCTTTAATAACAAGCTTTTCCTCCTGCCCCAGCTCAATGTAAAGCTTGCCTAAAGTTGCCAGGTTTACACCTGAAACACCGCTTATGTTCCGGATTACTTCGTCCATATTTCCTGAACCACGCACCCTTTCCCCGATTAAATCTTCACAATCAGAACCCGAACCAAATACAAATAAAGCCAGAACAGCAAACAATAATATTTTTTTCTTCATCTTAGCCTCTCTCCTTTTTTAAAATACATCTTGTCTATAATATGTAAGACGAAAAAAATTGATAAATGGTTCACCCTCCCCTTCCATCTTTTCAAAAGGCGATATTTTAACAGCCGAAGTTCTTCAGATGCTTTTATGAATAATCCAGGTTACTTGATTGGCCTATATAGCTGTGGTAGGATAAATTTATGAATTTAGAGTTTTATTCTTCTGAAAAGCTCAGAAAACAACTTAATCGGATTATCTTTAAATATCTTGATAAGAATAATTGGACAGCATTTTTTTTTGGATCCCGGATAGAAGGAAGAAATTCTCTCGCGTCTGATATTGATATCGGGATAGAAGGTCCTAAATCAGTTTCTCCTGAAGTAATGTTTAAGATCAAAGAAGAAATCGAAGAAATCCCTACATTGTATTCTTTTGATATAGTAGATTTTAATATAGTGTCTGAAAACTTTAAGCAAAAAGCTAAAAAGGGGGCTGAATATATTTAAATCTTTGCTGTCCTGCCTTCAAAAATAAGCTTAGAAATTTTAGAAACAGCCCCCTAACTTTTAGTTTTTTTTTATATCTTCAATAAATAATTGAGAGCTTCACAAGAATTGCCCATTTTATCTAATTCTTCTGTTTTTTTAATTAATTTCCAATATCCTTTTCAATTTATAGTTCGCAATCTAAAAAAAGCAATTTTTCCTTCCTTTGCAATTTTTCGTTTATATTCATCTTTATTTACAAAGTTAATAACTGATGCTCTGAAAAATCCTCTCGAACTTAAGCAATCAGCGAATTTAAATGGTAAATCCTTGTTCGAAAAATCTAGCCAATGATAAAAATCCCCAATTTTTTCTTCTACTTCTTTATACATACTTTCTATTATTTCATCGATAACATAGCTCTGCTTTTCATCGGTAATGTTATATTCGAATTTGTCTGTAAATTGCAAAATAAACAATGTTATCCCAGATTTCCTCTTATGTCCGATTATATCTAAAGGATTTACACATCCAATACCGCCAGTGAATTTTTCGTAGTTTTTAACACTATTGCGGGCTAACATAATATATAAAGATTTAATATCTTGTAAAGACGGAATAGCGACGCTTTCTGGTGTATGAAAATGAATATCCACAATTTTAAATTTATTTTCAGGCATATACAATCCACACCACTTTTTATCATAAACTATTCCGAATTTATCTATACCAGCCCGGCATACATTTTCATCTTCTTCTAGAACACTGTTAATAAAATATTTTTTTATATCTCCATTAACAGAAAAAGACGCTTCTTTATTATACATATATGATATTTCTGCTGCCTTTGAAATATTTTCAAAAAAATAATTTGACAGGAGAATTCTCATAAGATTATATTCACGCTTCTCTCTATTTTTTTTGAATGAGAAGCATCTCATCTAAATATCATCCTTATTACTCAAGAATTAATTCATTAAGCCGTTGGAGTTGCTCCTATAAAACAAAATACTCATCAACTATATTCATAAGTTTAATATACTCTCTTGGGGACATCATTTTCAAGCCATTATGTGGATGATTCACCTTATAATCCTCCACCCACTCAGCTGCATCAACAATAATATACAGAACAAATATATCTAGTCAATTAAAAATCCCCTCCTTTTCCTAAGATATTACAGCCATCTTTGGCTGAGTATGGACGAGAGTGGACAGAAGCTGTGAGCATCCTTTCCTCTGAAGAGTGAGAAAATCCTCCTCTTCTCATCGTCATACTAAGTAGATGAAAAACTCTATATTATGTACTTATATAATAGTACATAATAAGCCTTCTTGCCCTTATATAAAAGGACCTTCGTATGCATTTTTGTTTTTTTTTTAGCTTTAATCATTCTAATGCATAAAGGTAAATCAGAAATCACAGATGATTCCACTGCTTCGCTAGAATTTATCGATACTAGAATTTAAAAATTCTATAAATAGTTATTGTCAGAAGGATCCTTGACTCTAATGCATTTAAGTATTAAAATATTTAAAGATACAAATTAAAGGAAAATATAAGATGAGAACAACCATTGATATTTCAGACAAACACCGAAGCATCCTGCTCTCTATTGCAGCCCAAAAAGGCTTAAGGGGTTATTCCCAGATAATACAAGAAGCCTTAGATTATTATATTGAAGAACATATTCAATCTACCGACATGAAGAAAGATATTCTTAAAATGAAAGGCAGTTGGAAAAGAAAAGATGCAAGAGAAATCCGCTCAAGGTTGGCAGAGTTGAGGGGAAATTGGAAACAATTGTAATTGCGGACACCGATGTCATTATCGACTTCTTTTCTGGTGCAGAACCCATTGCTTCCTCAATATCAAATTTAATTAAGGGTAATCATCTGGCCTTAACCTCTGTAACTGTATTTGAGCTATATGCCGGCATAATTGGTAAAAAACGTTTAAAGCAGATTAGTGATTTGGTTTCCATCCTACCTGTAGTTCCCCTTTATCATAGAGATGCTGAAATCGCCGCAAAAGTTTATAATGAGTTGAAAAAGGTTGGAAAATTAATCGGGAATCAAGACATCCTTATTGCCGGAATCTGTCTTAATCATGATCTTCCCTTGTTTACGAGAAATTCCGAACACTTCTCAAGGATTTCAAGCCTTCGCCTATTCAACCCCGGAGACCTTAAATCTCAATAAGTTCAAAAAAGATTCCTCTAAATGAATTAATAGCTTTCCTCTTAAAGCTTAAAAATACTGCGTTCCGACCCCTCCAATTAGTTTTGTTTTCGCTTCTTTATTCAAATACCTTCCGAATTGAATCTGGCAATTGATCTATCAAGTGAGGATGAGTCTCTATCAAACGCATAATATCTGCCAGATCCTTCTGTCGTTTACTCTTGCGCCGTTGCTCATCTGAATATGCCCAAATCTTGCAAATTGCAAATTGGGGAAATTGGGGTCAGACCTACCTAACTATCTGATTATACTGGAATTAAGCTTAGAATATGCTATATTAAGGCCTTAAAACGACAATTCTGGGGCGATTTTAGGCCAGATTTTATATGCAATAAGGGGATATTAAAATTCCCCTTTTTATCTTCCTGTTGACAATTTTGGGAATAATTCAGAAAATCCGTTTGTCTAATGAAAGAGTTATCGGATCAAAGAGATAAATGAAGGAATTATACGGATGAAATCAAAAACAGCTATTTTTTTTGTAATAACATGGCTTTCCGTATCAACGATTCTTCTCTCCCAGCCCCAACCATTTTCCCCTGATTCCCAACCAGCAAAGACAGGATTGATCGTCAAGACAGAGTGGGCCTTTGAGGGCTACACTCTGTTTTCTCCTATCGCCGCAACTTCAACCTATCTTATCGACCTGGACGGCCGGCTGGTTCACTCATGGGAATGCGATTATGAACCCGGTCAGGCCGTATATCTTCTGGAAAACGGACATCTTCTGCGAACAGCCTTTACTGGTCCAGGATCAAATCCAACTTTTCACGGTGGTGGTTCAGGAGGACAAGTCCAGGAATTTTCCTGGGAGGGAGATTTACTCTGGGATTTCATATATAACAATAAAAAACATATGCTCCACCATGATATCGAAAGGCTGCCCAATGTAAACGTTTTAATGATTGCCTGGGAACACAAAACCGATAAGCAAGCTGTGGCTGCCGGAAGGGATCTCGAAACCGTAGGAGACTTAGGTCTCTGGCCTGATTCTATTATTGAAGTGAAACCCGCATTAAAAACAAAGGGAAAAATCGTCTGGGAATGGCATATCTGGGATCATCTTGTTCAGGATTATGATCCTTCTCGGGAAAACTATGGAACCATATCCGATACTCCCCAACTTATCAACCTCAACCCAGGAGATTGGACCAAGGGACTGACTCGCCGGCAAATGGAAAAATTGGCCTCTCTCGGATATCTGCAGGAAGTGAGCAAAAAAGACCCAAGGGAATCTCATCCTGATTGGACCCATATCAATTCCATTGATTATAATCCGGAGCTGGATCAAATTGTACTGAGCGTTTTAGGATTCAACGAGGTCTGGATCATTGACCACAGCACGACAACCAATGAGGCCAGGGGGCATACCGGGGGCCGCAGCGGAAGAGGCGGAGATCTTATTTACCGTTGGGGAAATCCACATGTTTATGGTAGAGGAAAGACAGTAGACCAGAAACTCTTTGCCCAGCACGATGCCCGTGGATTCCATCAGGGACCCCGGGAGCAGGACACCTTCTGGTCTTCAACAACGGCCGGGGCCGTCCCGATGGAGAATACAGCACGGTAGAGGAAATTATAACTCCATTAAATGAAAAGGGACAGTATCTCCTTGAAGCAGGAGTAAGCTTTGGACCTGAGAATCCAACCTGGATTTATAGGGCTTCAGATAAACCGGATTTTTACTCAGGCCACATTTCAGGAGCACAGCGTCTTACCAATGGGAACACCCTGATCTGTTCCGGTGAGAGTGGAACCCTTTTTGAAATAACCCGGAAAGGGAAAACTGTCTGGGAGTATGTCAATCCTATTAAATTATTGCCACTTAAATTATTGCCACGCCCTACAGAAGCTGGAGTAAAACCGTCCTTTCCTGTGCCCTCACCTAGTAAAAAGAAGATGTCGGGTGTTCCAGATATGCCGGGTCCCCAAAACTCCATATTCAGAGTGATCCGCTATGCATCAAGCTATAAAGGACTCGAAGGAAAAGATCTTACACCAAAAGGGTCTATGGAGAAAAAGGCGGACAGCTACCGCGTGCATCTAGCTAACCTACTTTTACTTAAGAATCTTCTTAACATATACTTCCGAGTTGCTGTGATCAATGGTAATCTCAAAATTTGATTCCTTGAAAATTTCCACCATGCGGTGATTGGTGGTGCTTGTCTGGGCTACAACTTCCTTAATTCCCCACTCTTTAGCTATCTTCAGACAGTAATCTGTAAGAATCTTTCCCAACCCCTGATTCTGCCAGGGATCAGCAATCAGAACTGCATATTCTGCATTCTTTATATCTGGATCAGCAATCAGTCTTCCTACACCTATAAGCCGGCGTTTCTGTTTATCTTTCTTCTCTGCAACAATAGCAATCTCTCGGGCATAGTCAATATAACAGTAACGAATTGCTTCCTTATGATATTTCCAGCCGGTATAGAGTGATTGAAAGCGGGCATAAATCGATTCCGGAGAACATGAGGATAGCATGTCCATCCAGATTGGTTCATCTTCCGGTTTAATGGGCCGCAGTATAATAGATGATTTATCCCTTAATTTTACACTTTTAACATATTCTTCCGGATAGGGACGCAGCATAAGATGGCTATAAGGTTTGAGGGATTTATCTAAAATTTTTCTGTCAATTACCATGCGTGCATCCAAAGCAATGACATCTTTTTCATAAACTAGCAGAGGATTAATATCGAGCTCTTTAATTTCCGGATAGTCTGCTGCCAGGTAAGAGAGGCGAATTAACATTTCAATAAGCCGATCGATGTTAACAGCAGGTGCCCCGCGATAGCCGTTTAAAAGCGGCCAGATTTTCAACGATTCCAGCAAACTTCTGGCAAGACGTTCGTTTAATGGGGGGAAGCCTAAACAGCGGTCTTTAAAAAATTCAGCCTGAATCCCCCCCCTGCCAACCATCATGACTGTACAGCACACTCTGTCTTGTTTGATCCCCAGGATCAGCGCACCTGCATTCTTTTCTTGTATCATGGGCTGAACCGTTAATCCATTAATGACTGCCTTTGGATGGGTCTTACGGGCTTTTTTTATAATATCTGCATATCCCCTTTTGACCATGGCTTCATCTTTCAGATTAAGGGCTACACCCCCCACATCGGTCTTATGAATGATATCAGGTGAATTTATTTTTAAAACCACTGGAAATCCCATCTTTCCAGCTTGCTGTAAAGCCTCATTTTCATTTGAAACCGGAACTGGTGTTGTAACAGGCATGCCGTACGCTTGGATAAGATGTTTTGTCAATTCTTCCGAAAGAATATTGCTATCATCTGATATGATTTTAAAAAAATCATTTCTTACCTGTTCCCGGTCCACTTTAAATTTTACAGGAATATCTTTAGGTGTTTCATAGAGGATTTCAAGGTTTCTGGAATATTCAACCAGGATCATAAAGGCCCGTATTGCTTTATCAGGAGTATCATATACCGGTATACAGGCATCATTCAAAATCTGATAGCTTTCCCTCATGCTTTTGCCCCCCATCCAGGAAGCTAAAATCGGTTTCTTCGTCTTTTCCGCACATTGTACTACTGCTCTTGCCGTTCCCGAAGGATTGGTCATAGCCTGAGGTGTAAGGATTATAAGTACAGCATCTACCCCAGAATCCTGCAGTATGATATCCATCACTTTTGAGATTCTTTTAGACCTCGCATCACCCAGCACATCCACTGGATTACTATGAGACCAACAGGCGGGCAGTTTAAGATTCAATTGCTTTAATGTTTCCTCTGACATCTCAGCAAGTACACCATTGTTTGCAATCAGGGCATCAGTAGCAATAACTCCCGGTCCTCCTGCATTAGTAATTATGCAGAGCCTGGGACCTTTGGGAGTCTTTTTACAGCCCATCATTTCGGTATAATCAAATATTTCTCCGATCTCGCTTATCCGGGAAATACCCATACGCTGAAAGGCGGCATCATAGATGCTGTCTTCGGTTGCCATGGCGCCGGTATGAGAGGCTGCTACTTCCGCGGATGCTTTGAACTTTCCTGATTTGTATACGATAATCGGTTTTGAGCGGGCATAGGCTCGTGCGGCTGTCATAAAAGAGCGCACTCTGTTAATTGATTCTATATAAAGAATTATAGAATGAGTATCTTCATCCTCACCAAAATAGTCAATTAGATCTCCAAAATCAACGTCAAGGGTGTTCCCTATTGAGACAAAGTAGGAGAATCCGATATTCTTGTCCAGGGCCCAATCCAGGACAGAGGCACACAAGGCGCCGGATTGAGAAATAAATGCAATATTCCCCTTCTTAGGAAGTCCAGTTGAAAAACTTGCATTCAGCTTCAGCCCCGGTATTATAATTCCGAGGCAATTTGGTCCAATAATGCGCATATTTGGAAATCGCCGGAGTTCTTTAGATATCTGCTTTTCTAATTTTTCCCCTATTTCCCCTATTTCTTTAAATCCGGCTGAGATAATGATTAATCCTTTAATATTGGCTTCGCCGCACTGACGGACTAATTCGGGTACCTGTTGGGCCGGAGAACATATGATTCCCAGATCCGCCTGTTTTGGAATATCTTTAAGTTGAGCATAACACTGGATACCCTGTACTGCTTCAAAATCAAGATTAACCGGATAAACAACTCCCTGAAAACCATCTGTTATAAGGTTTCGTAATATTTTCCCCCCCACACTTTTCGGGTTGGAGGTAACCCCAATAAGAGCAATGCGTTTTGGTTTGAAAATTTTATCAAGTTTATGAACATCCATGCCTTTATTATACTGATTATTTTAAAGAGATTGTACTATTTTATTTTAATTTCTTCCTAATACTCTCAATGTTTTAGCAACGCTTCCTACTGCTAATATGTAAGCTGCTTCTCTCATAGACACTTTATAATCCTTCATGATTTTTATAACTTCCCAGAACGCTTGCTTCATTTTCTTTTCAGTTTTATCAAGCACTTCTTCTTCAGAAAAGAAATACCTCTGCAGGTTCTGAACCCATTCCAGATAAGAAACCATTACCCCTCCTGCATTTGCCAGGATATCAGGGATAACAAGAGTTTCTTTTTCTTTTAATATATCGTCTGCGTCTACTGTGGTAGGACCATTAGCCCCTTCTAGAATAATTTTTGCCTTTATATCATCTGCATTATTTTTATTTATCTGTCCTTCCACTGCTGCCGGAATAAGAATATCACAGGGCAAACTGATAAGTCCCTCATTATCAATAGGTACTGTTTCAGGAAAATTGACAATAGAACCATTTTTGCCAACATGCTCCTTAAGAGCAAAAGGATCAATCCCTTTTTTACTTTGAATTCCACCATAAATATCTGTAACTGCAATTATTTTGCATCCTGCTTTATGAACAAGTTTTGCAATGGATGAGCCCACATTGCCAAATCCTAAAACTACAACTTTTTTATCAGCCAAGGGAAAATCCAAATATTTTGATGCCTCTCTTAACATATAAAATAAACCAGTTCCAGTAGCATCTTCTCTTCCTAAAGAACCTCCCAGAAAAACAGGCTTTCCGGTCACAACAGCTGGTTCTAACTGTCCATTTTGAGTATATGCGTCTGCAATCCAGGCCATAGTTTGAGAATTTGTAAACATATCAGGTGCAGGAATATCTTTATAAGGACCTATTATATCCCTTATAGCATTGATATACTGCTTGGTTAACTTTTTTAATTCGTTTTCAGACATTTGGGTGGGATCGCAGATCACAGCTCCTTTTGACCCGCCAAATGGAATATTTATTACAGCACTCTTCCACGTCATCCAAGAAGCTAGAGCTTTACATTCACTCAAAGAAGCATCCGGGCTATAACGTATTCCACCTTTTGCAGGTCCTCTTATAGTAGAGTGCTGGACCCTGAACCCAGTAAACGTTTCTGCGGTTCCATTATCTAGCAAAATTGGAATATGAACAATAAGTTCCCTTTCAGGGTATTTTAGCCTTTGATAAATCCATGGTTCCAAATCCAAATAATCAGCTGCATTCTCAAATTGAAGGGTTGCTTCTATAAAAGGATCATAATCGCCTTCTTTTTTTTGAATAACAGGTTCAATATAGTGTATTTTTGCTTGTTGTGGCATTTTTACCTCCCGATTCCTTTTACTAAAAATTTTAATATTTTGTCATATCCTGATTTTTGAAACTGCAGAATAGGAATTTTTTTATCTTTATAATAAATAAATTTTTGGTCTAATCTTACTTTTTTCCATTCTGGTTTTTCCTCCTTTTTTTCTAAAATTGTTTCCATGTCAGGCCATGGAATTATCTCTACCTCCTGTTTTTCAAAACTTTCTTCTTTCTTTCTAACTGATGCGCCATTACTATTATTCATGATGACCTCCGTTTTATTACACCATCTTTTATAGCAATGTATGTGCCAAATCATAACCCCTTATATATCAATAGCTTAGAGATTTTGCATAATAATATCATAGCATTTTGCTATACTGCAATTTGCAATAGTAGTATTTTTTAGGAAGGATTAATGCTTATTTTTCCCAGGATTTTATCTTTCTGAAAAGTGAAGTGGTGTGAATGCCTAATATTTTTGCGGCTTTAGTTTTATTATTATCAGTATATTGAAGCACTTCATGTATATACTGTTTCTCAAGTTTTTCTAAAGATATTAGATCTTCTTTTTTATCTATTTGATCAATCATACCGGTTCTTGAATATTTTTTATAATTTCTTATTTCTAAGGGGAGGTGACTCAGTTTAATTTCGTCTGAAACATGAAGAGACATTATTCTCTCCATAATATTTTTTAATT
>JAUWNW010000118.1 GCA_030612445.1 Candidatus Aminicenantota bacterium | reverse complement strand
TGCGGTAAGATCGGCTCGCCCGGAGGGTAAAAAGTGCCGATGATAAAATAAGTTATTGTTTTTATTGAATACGACATCGGCAATTTTTATGAATGATTCAGGATGATTAAGAAAGCAGTTAGCAAGGATGAGCGGGCATGGACACGGGTAAATCCCGGAGAAAGCCATCCGGAACAATGCGGGCATGGCTCCTCGAGAGAATCTCGAGGAGAGCGTTGTGGGGACAGGAAGGGATTTCCCCGCTGGAGGAAATCCCTGTCTTTCGAAGGGACTTACCCGTGTCCATAACTGTTTTGAAAAAAAACAGGAAACTCCTGTTTCTTATTCTATTTGACTTCGAGCGGAAAAATATCTAATATTAAAAAAACATATTAATAAGTGTGATTACTGATGCCTTTTAAAAATAAAATCCTTATAGTTGAAGATGAAGGTATAGTTTCGATCGATATTCGAAACATTTTAAGGAACTTAGGTTATGCTTTTGTAGAAATGGTTTTCTCCGGAGAAGAGGCTCTCAATAAAACCAAAGATTGGAACCCTGATGTCATTCTTATGGACATCGGCCTAAAAGGAGATATGGACGGAATTGAAGCAGCTAGAATAATAAAAAACAGAAGCAATACCCCAATTATTTTCCTTACCGGATTTGCAGATGACAACACTTTAGCAAGAGCTAACAAAATAAATCCAGTTGGGTATATCATCAAACCTATAAATAACAAGGAGCTTGATGATGTCATTTCTAAAGCTTTAAATTGACCAAAAGCATTTTTCATTATGCCATTATATGAGTTCACATGTTTAAACTGTAAAAACAAATTTGAAGTTCTTGTCTCGATCAGCAATGAAAAGGATACATCCTGTCCCTTCTGCGGAACAGGAAATATACGAAAATGCGTTTCTACTTTTGGAATAAGCAGGCCTAATAACCTCACATCATCATCCATAAATTGTTCTACCTGCTCTTCAGGTAAGTGCAGCACTTGCAGATAATTTCATGGAAACAAAAATAAAGATTGGCGTTGATACAGGCGGCACTTTTACTGACTTTATAGTATACTTAAACGGAAAAATCCATATTATAAAGATACCTTCCACTCCTGATGATCCCTCTCTTTCTATTATATCTGGTATTAATAGATATTTACATGCAAAATACTCTCCTTTTATCGTTTACGGGACTACAGTCGCCACAAATGCCCTGCTTGAAAAATCAGGAAGTAAAATCGCTTTGATCACAACAAAAGGTTTTGAAGATATACTTCAAATCGGCCGTCAAACCAGACAACATCTCTATAGCTTAAAAGGTGAACCCAAGCTCCCCTTGATCCCCCGCAGTAACTGCTTTGGCCTGGAAGAAAGAACCAGTGCTTCGGGAGAAGTAAAAAAAAAAATCAATATTGCTGAACTTAAAGGCA
Organism: Candidatus Aminicenantota bacterium; assembly: GCA_030612445.1. GTDB lineage: Bacteria > Acidobacteriota > Aminicenantia > Aminicenantales > Aminicenantaceae > JAUVXM01. The sequence goes on along the minus strand of JAUWNW010000118.1, from coordinate 7,647 downwards.
TTCTGAATAAAATAAAACATATTCCTGCAGATGCGGTTGCAGTTTCACTCATAAACTCCTATGCCGACTCAAGAAACGAAAGGATTATTAAAAAACAAATCAAGAAAGAAGGCATTTTGGTCTCAGTATCAAGTGACATCCTCCCTGAATATCGTGAATATGAACGCACCACTGTAACCGCAGTTAATGCCTATCTTCTTCCCATTATATCTCTATATCTTGACAATCTGGAACATAAGTTAAAAAATTCTAAACTCCGCATTATGCAGTCTAACGAAGGGCACATCTCTCCTGAATTAGCAAAAAAAGAGCCTATACGTACAGCCCTATCCGGTCCGGCCGGGGGGGTTGTTGCAGCATTCCGGGTAGCAAAGTCAAGTGGTTATAAAAATATTATTTCTTTTGACATGGGAGGTACTTCCTCTGACGTATCCCTTGTCGATAATCAAATCAGAAGAACAAACGAAAGTTTTATTGGTGAATTCCCCATCCGCCTTCCCATGATCGATATTCATACCATCGGAGCCGGTGGAGGTTCAATTGCATATATTGATAGAGGTGGCTCACTCAGGGTGGGACCTCAAAGCGCTGGCGCTAATCCAGGCCCTGCCTGTTATGGAAATGGCAGTCATCCGACAGTTACAGATGCCAACCTCGTCCTTGGACGACTTGTCCCGGATTTTTTTCTTGGAGGTGATATAAAAATTTTCCCGGAAAAAAGTCGCAGCGCTATTCAACCGCTTGCTGATAAGATCGGGAAGTCAATTCTTGAAACTGCTGCCGGGGTTATTAAAGTAGCCAACTCCAATATGGAAAAAGCGATCCGAGTCATATCCATAGAACGAGGATTTGACCCAAGAAATTTTGCCCTTTTCTCTTTTGGAGGAGCAGGTGGCATGCATGCCGCAGAAATTGCTGCTAATTTAAATATTTCGAAAATATTGGTTCCAAAAAACGCCGGTGTCCTCTCAGCCCTGGGTCTGCTTATGGCAGATTCAATTAAAGACTATTCCCATTCTATCCTAAAAACAACATCTGAGCTACAACCAGAAACGCTTGAAAAATATTTTATTATTCTTAGCAGTAAAGCTCAAGATGATATGCAAAAAGAAGGATTCATTCATAAAAATATAAACCTCTTTTATTATCTTGACCTCAGATATTTAGGGCAATCATATGAAATATCCATCCCTTGGGAACAAAGCGGTTCCTTTGTCCCCAGCTTTCATAAAGCGCATCAAAAGCTTTATTCTTATCACCATTTAGATCAACCAGTCGAAGTAGTGAATATCCGTATTAAAGCAGCCGGGATCGGAAGTAAGATCAGGTTAAAAAAGCATGAAATCCAGAAAAGCGACCCAGAAAGAGCATTTTTGAAAAAACAATCCCTATTTTTTTCCGGGAAAAAAAGCAGCGCTTCTGTTTATAACCGCTTTCAACTTTTAGCTGGAAACAAAATATCCGGACCGGCCCTGGTGGTTGACTACGACTCCACCACCTTTCTCCCCCCTTCTCACACCTTAAAGGTAGATAGATTGCTTAATCTTGTTATTGAAAAGGACCGCGCATAAATGAATAAAGCTAATGCTATTGAACTTGAGCTTTTTAAAAATATTTTTATATCTATATCTGAAGAAATGGGGGCTGTCCTTGAACGAACCTCACTCTCCCCTAATATCAAAGAAAGGAAAGATTTTTCCTGCGCTCTTTTTAACAAAAAAGGAGAGACTTTTGCCCAAGGCTCCCATATTCCTGTTCATCTGGGAGCTATGCCGCTTTCAGTCCAGGCATCGCTAAAAACTATCGATTATAAAGACGGCGATCTGGTTATTCTCAACGACCCTTACCGGGGCGGGACTCATCTCCCGGATATAACTTGTATATCTCCTGTATTTGTCAGCGGAAAACTATGTTTTTTCGTAGCCACCCGGGCCCATCATTCTGATGTTGGAGGAATGACCCCAGGTTCTATGCCACTGGCATCTGAAATTTTTCAGGAAGGAGTAATCATTCCTCCGCTAAAGCTCATACAAAAAAACAAGCTGAACCAAGAACTACTCGGATTGTTCCTGGCAAATGTTAGAACCCCAGACGAACGTAAAGGTGATCTTATGGCGCAAATTGCCTCTAATAACAAAGGTAAAAATCGCCTGCAAGAAGTAATAAAAAAATTCGGACTGCCTAAGATCTATAAATACTCTCGAACCATCCAGGATTATACTGAAAAATTTCTGAGAGATACTATTAAAAACATCCCAAACGGAAAATATAACTTTGCCGATTTTATGGATGATGATGGGTTTAATAGTTCCCCGGTGAAAATCTCAGTCCAGATAAGCATCGATAATGATATTGCCTCTATCGATTTCAGTAAATCCGACTCCCAAGTCAAAGGAGGAATAAATGCTAATTATGCGGTTACTTGCTCTGCTGTGCTTTATGTTTTCCGTTCCTTAATCTCAGAAGATATCCCCTTCAATACCGGCTTAATCCGTCCCTTGACTATTATGGCCCCAAAAGGCAAAGTTATAAATGCTGTTTTCCCGGCCGCTACTGCTGCCGGTAATGTTGAAACTTCCCAGCGTATCGTTGATGTTCTCTTGGGAGCACTGTCAAAAGCAATTCCCCAAAAAATCCCTGCGGCCAGCTCCGGAACTATGAACAATGTTACCTTTGGAGGGTTTGATCCAAAACTTAAAAGAAGCTTTGCTTATTATGAAACTATTGGGGGGGGTATGGGAGCTGGAGAAGGTGCTTCTGGACAAAGCGGTGTTCATACACACATGACAAATTCCCTAAACACTCCCCTTGAAGCCATGGAAAACTACCTGCCCTTAAAAATCAATAAATACAGTCTCCGGCCTGGTTCTGGAGGAAAAGGAAAATTTACAGGGGGAGAGGGAATAATCCGGGAATACGAATTCTTTGTGCCTACCCAGGTTTCCATAATGTCAGAGAGGCGCAAATTCAGCCCGTATGGCCTTCAGGGGGGAGGGAAAGGTAAAAAAGGCAAGAATACCCTTATCTCTAGAGGAAAAAAAAGAGTACTAGATTCGAAAGTTAATTTACTAGTTAAGCCTGGCGATATACTTCGAATTGAAACTCCGGGCGGTGGCGGTTATGGTAAAAAAACATAAGATTTCCTTTGGGCCAGGCTTCTTGGTCACAGCCGCTTTTATTGGACCAGGAACTATAACCTCATGTTCTTTGGCCGGAGCCAATTTCGGTTATGCCTTGATCTATGCCCTTATTTTTGCTGTTGTCATGACGCTGATCCTCCAGGAGATGACCGGACGACTAAGCTTGGGTTCAGGACGCGATCTGGGGCAAAGCCTCAGGGAATTACCAAAAAATCCGCTGACAAAACTTCTCTTTGCGATCCTGACCCTATCAGCTATAACTTTCGGATGTGCCGCTTATGAAGCCGGCAATATAATCGGAGGTTCTCTCGGGCTAGAAATGATAACTGCAGTTCCTCAAAAGATCTGGGTCGTCATCATATCCGCTATTGCGATATTTGTATTAAGCCGGGGAAAATATCATATGATCGAAAAACTTCTTATCTCCCTGGTTTTTCTTATGAGCATTTCTTTTCTAGCGACTTTTCTAATTATTAAAGTGGATATCTCCGCTATCTTTAAAGGTTTTATTCCTTCTTTTCCGGACGGCTCACTTATGCTGGTTTTGGCTCTGGTCGGGACCACAGTTGTTCCATATAACCTTTTCCTTCATTCATCTTCTGTAAAGGAAAAATGGAATTCCCCTAAAAACCTGAAAGATATAAGACGAGATTTACTTGTGGCAATATGCTTGGGAGGAATGATATCTATCTCGGTTGTGGTTACTTCAGCTGTTGCATTTAATCAGGGGGGTATAGTTGTAGAAAAAGGAATCCAGCTTGCTCAGCAGCTAAAACCACTCTTCGGAGGGCTTACAAATCTCCTTTTTGGGCTGGGTTTTTTCGCTGCCGGAATGAGCTCTGCAATCACAGCTCCGTATGCCGCTGCCTTCGCATCCGCTGGGATTTTAGGCTGGAAAGAAGGCCAAAATTCCCCTAAATTCAAAACAATATGGCTGCTGGTGATCCTGGCAGGATTTATTGTTTCCCTGTTTGGCTTTAGCCCTCTTGCCGTTATCATTTTTGCCCAGGTAGCTAATGGACTCATCCTGCCTGTAGCTTCAATATTCCTTTTAGTCATACTTAATAACCGTAAACACATGGGCACCCTTGCTAATAACTGGAAGCAGAACATCCTGGGTGGATTGGTTATACTTGCGGTCTCTTTCTTAGGGATATGGAATATTGTCCGGCTTTTTTAATCATCAAAATTGGCAAAACTTATCACACATATCGACATTTTTTATGAATGATTCAGGTTAATAGTTTTCGCTCTAACTACAATTTTTTCCGGTGTCCAATCATCCGGATCTTCAACCCGCTGAGTATTTGAGCCTGGATCATAGCTTCCTGCTGCAAGGATCTCTCCTATAGCAATATCAGCACTGTCCTGGGCATTAAAAACAGTAACCAGCATTTTATAAGTAAAATCTTCAACCCGGTTAGCCATTCTTTCCCTGATTTCCCGGGGAAGCCCAAGTAGCTTATTTTCAAACGGCCGGTTGAGTTTTTTATAATTTCCACCTTTAAGTCCATTATTTTCCGCATAAGCAGTCATTTCCGCCCACATTTCTTCTGTGACGCCCTGTCCTTCGACTTTTATAAAACGACCGTCTTCAGCTTGGATAGCGTTCCCATAATCATTTACTTTGAGGCCCCAGGATATCATCTGCAGAGCAGTGGCTACATTTGCTTTAGTTGTCTTAGTCTTTGCGGCAATGTTTCTCAGACGGTCGGAATTATTTCCGGAAGTTCCGTGTTGGGCACCTGAGATATTATAGCGTAACAACGCCTCATGTATCTCTTCTGTCAAACCCACCTGAATTCCTTTGTCACTAGCTTCTAAACCGTGGGTCGTACCATTGTTAAGTGCAATCCATGTCGGAAAAATATCATGCGCATTCAGCCCCTGGATAAGGAACAAGGCTTCGTCCTTTGTGGACAATCCCTCTTTTCCTTTTATCTCTCCGACTTCCGTTTCCAAGCCGGCCCATACAGGGACATAGGGGTTAAGCGCCAAGCTGGCTAATAAATTCTTATCATCCGGCAAATGTGAGGCATCAATGGCTATAGAGGTCATACCTGCTTCAAAAAGCGTCGGTATCTCTATTTTTGCCGGCTCTATATCTTCCTCCTTTTTTATACCGTAATGGTCAGCATGGATAGCAACCGGAACCATTATCCCCAATTCATTACACATAGCATCCACTTGGCGGGCAATATTCCAGAAATTTACTGCACAATAAGCATTGGCTCCACCCTCGGAACGGGCTATCTCGATTATTATCGCGGAATTAGCTCTCTGGGCGGCTTTTAAAACACCCCGGATGACAAACTGATTCCTGCCATTAGCCGCCATACAAATCGCTTTTCCTTTTACTGTCATTGCCTTATTAATATATTTTCCACTAACAAGCAAAGCTTTTGAATTCGGAAAAAGCCGAGTTATATTAGGCGGCCGTCCAATGCTTATAGCTTTTTCAAAATCTTTTGATGTTATTCCCATTGTTTTTTCCTCCCTTTTTCGGATAAGTAGTTAAATTATGATAAAAAAAATTATACCTATATTAAATTAAAAATCAATCACAAGCAGACGTCTTGAAATTAACCATTTTCCATTTTCTAACTGTAATCATCTTAAAGCAAATTCGACCGCAGCCCGGGCATGTAATTCGGTTGTATCATATAAAGGGATCTTATAATCCTCCTGGCTTACTATTAAAGGAATCTCAGTACATCCCAGGACAATCCCCTCCGCTCCGGCAGAGACAAGGTCTTCAATTATTCGCTTAAATTTATCCCGGGAAACCTCTTTTATCTCTCCTAAACAAAGCTCATCATAAAGAATATTGTGCACGACCTGGCGCTCTTCTTCATCAGGAATAATTACCTCAATACCATGTTTATTCTGCAGCCGTCCCTTATAAAAATCCTGTTCCATGGTAAATTTTGTACCCAGCAGCCCTATTTTCTTCTGCCCCTTTGCCTTGATAGCAGCTGCAGTTACATCTCCAATATGAAGTAAGGGAATACTTATTCCAGCCTGGACTTCGTCCGCCATCTTATGCATAGTATTTGTGCAGATCAATAGAAATTCCGCACCTGCTCTTTCAACTCTCTGGGCAGCATCGACCATAAGCCCGGTCGCAGCCTGCCAATCTCCTTTGTGCTGGAGCTTTTCAATTTCCTCAAAATCAACCGAATACATTACACTTTTTGCCGAATGTAATCCTCCTAGTCTTTCTTTTACTGTCTCATTGATGATGCGGTAATATTCAAAGGAAGATTCCCAACTCATTCCTCCGATAAGGCCTATTGTCTTCATATGCTATCTCCTTTATTATTCATAAAAAATGTCGACTCGTGAATAATTCATGCGAATATATATAATACTAAGTAAATTGTGAATTGTAAATAGTGAATAAAAAAAATTATATTTGTCAAATTCAAATTTGATTCTCCTCAAAAACAAAGTATGCTAATATAAAACGCTATGTCACAAGAAACAAATCATCCTCCCTCCACTCTTGAACGAAAACTCGGTCTTTTTGACTCTACCATGGTAATGATGGGAATCGTTATCGGGTCCGGCATTTTTCTTACTACCGGCATTATGGCAAAATCAATTCCCTCAGCCGCGCTTATTCTTCTTGCCTGGTTAGTAGGAGGCCTGCTCACCCTGGCCGGAGCTCTTACCTACGCAGAGCTTGGCGCAGCTATGCCTGAGGCCGGCGGCCAATATGTCTATCTTCGCGAAGCATACGGCCATATGGCCGGATTTCTTTTCGGATGGATATTGTTCTTAGTGTATATGACCGGCGGTATTGCCGGCTTGGCCTTAGCTTTCGCCGAGTATTTTGGTTATTTTTTTCCTGTTTTATCCATAGATAATATAATATTTTCCCAGGTAATAAATCTAGGCGGCCATCCGATTCATTATACCCTCTCAGCCGGCCAGCTTATCGGAGTGTTAGTCATTATCTTACTTTCTATAATCAATTTCATCGGAGTGGGTTTAGGCAAGTTCATCCAGAATATTTTTACCATACTTAAGATCGGGACCATAGTCACGATAATCACCCTGGGATTTGCCATTGGAAAAGGAACATCCATTGACTTATCCCTAAACCAGGGAGGATTCAGCCTCAGTCAGCTGGTAATCGGATTTGGATTGGCTTTAGTAGCGGTTTCCTGGGCTTTTGACGGCTGGAACAATGTCAATTTTATTGCCGGTGAAATAAAAAATCCCAAGCGTAATCTTCCCCTTGCCCTGATTTTAGGAACTCTGGGAATAACCGCTTTATACATTCTAATAAATTATATCTACCTCTATGCTCTACCTATAGCAGAGATGTCAGGCGTTGTAAGGATAGCAGAAAAAGCTACAGGCGCTCTTTTCGGAGCATCAACCGGTGCCGTTATTTCTGCTGCTGTGATTATTTCAACCTTTGGTTCTCTTAATGGCTCAATCTTAGTAGGACCCAGAGTATATTATGCCATGGCTAAAGATAAGCTTTTTTTTCAGCGAG